>NZ_JAUBRI010000007.1:0-36753 GCF_036701795.1 Microcoleus sp. N9_A1 | reverse complement strand
CCCAGAACCAACCCCAGCGCCAACTCCGACACCAAAACCGACGCCAGCACCGAGTCCCGCGCCCAAACCGACTCCGAAACCGACTCCAGCGCCCAAACCGACGCCCGCACCAACACCAACACCCGCACCGTCACCGGAACCTGCCCCAACACCCGCACCGTCACCGGAACCTGCCCCAACACCCGCACCGTCGCCGGAACCTGCACCAACTCCCGCACCGTCGCCGGAACCTGCACCAACTCCCGCACCGTCGCCGGAACCTGCACCAACTCCCGCACCGTCGCCAGAACCTGCACCAACTCCCGCACCGTCGCCAGAACTCTAAACTTCTGGCAAAATTCCCCTAGACTGAGGTTGATGCCAATTAATTGTTAGCTATTTGCCAATGAACTCCTTGCTAATTGCTGGAACTGATACCGACGCGGGCAAAACTGTTTTGACCAGCGCTTTGGCTGCTTATTGGCAAATGTATTTTCCCGATCGCAGTTTGGGAATTATGAAGCTGTTGCAAACAGGAACGGGCGATCGCGAACTCTACACCCGTTTGTTTTCCCTCGACCAATCCCCCGAAGAACTCAATCCGCTGCACTTTGATGCGCCTCTAGCACCGCCCATTGCCGCCGAACGGGAGGGGAGACATATCGAACTCGAAAAGGTCTGGACGGCGTGGCAAAGCCTCTCTGAGCGCAAGGATTTTGTGTTGGTGGAAGCTTTGGGAGGGCTGGGTTCGCCTGTAACGTGGGAACTGACGGTGGCCGATATTGCCAGGGATTGGCGGCTGAGGGGAGTTTTGGTGGTACCTGTGAGGTTGGGGGCGATCGGGCAAGCTGTGGCGAATGTTGCTCTCGCCAGACACACTGGTTTTAAGCTCAGAGGAATTGTGCTCAATTGCGTTAAAGCTTATTCTGAACAAGAAATTGCCGATTTAGCGCCCGTTGATTTGATCGAGTCGCTGACTCAAATACCTGTGTTGGGTATTTTGCCGCATTTAGATGACCCGACTGACCTTGCTAAATTAGCTAAAGCAGCTTCAGATTTAGATTTAGAGCGGTTACTGCCAGGGGTTAATTTAGTTCCTCAGACTTCTAAATAACCCTATTCTAAACACCTCTCTTTCTCTGCGTACTCTGCGCCCTCTGCGGTTAAAAACTAAGATTTTATTTTAACCGCAGAGAGCGCAGAGAGCACAGAGAAAGAAAAGAGAGAGTTTTACAAATTGCTATAAGGAGAATAAAACATGGTTTCTACTTTACCGAATTTAACTTCTGTCAATTTATCTCAATTGCGGCTGGAGATTAGAAATTTGCAGCCTCAGTTAGTCGAATGGCGTCGCCTTTTGCACCAAAAGCCGGAGTTAAGTTTTGATGAAAATTTAACGGCGCAGTTTATCTCACAAAAGTTGCAGGAATGGGGAATTGAGCATGAAACTAATATTGCTAAAACTGGTATTGTCGCAACTATAGATAGCGGGAAACCGGGGCGGGTTTTGGCAATTCGGGCTGATATGGATGCTTTGCCGATTCAAGAAGAAAATGAGGTGGATTATCGATCGCAGCATGATGGAATTATGCACGCTTGCGGCCACGACGGCCACACTGCGATCGCCCTTGGTACTGTCTGTTATCTTGCCAAGCACAAACACAGCTTTTCGGGTAAGGTAAAATTCATCTTTCAGCCCGCCGAAGAAGGCCCGGGCGGCGCAAAACCGATGATTGAAGCGGGAGTTTTGAAGAATCCTGATGTTGATGCGATCGTCGGCTTGCATTTGTGGAACAATCTACCTTTAGGCACTGTAGGCGTTCGCAGCGGCGCGCTGATGGCGGCTGTCGAAGTTTTTGACTGCACGATTTTTGGCAAAGGTGGACACGGCGCAATGCCACATCAGACTGTGGACTCGATCGTAGTTACAGCCCAAATTGTCAGCGCCTTACAGGCAATTGTCGCGCGGAACATTGACCCGATCGACTCAGCGGTAGTAACTGTCGGCAAATTCCACGCAGGCCACACCCACAACGTCATTGCCGATACCGCTCAAATCGGTGGCACCGTGCGCTATTTCAATCCAGCATATCAAGGTTATTTTGCCAAGCGAATCGAGCAATTAATTGCCGGAATTTGTCAGAGTCACGGGGCAAGTTACCAATTAGATTATTGTGCGCTTTATCCGCCAGTTATTAATGATTCGAGAATAGCTGAATTGGTGCGCGGCGTGGCAGAATCAGTTGTAGAAACTCCTGCGGGAATCGTGCCGGAATGTCAAACAATGGGCGGCGAGGATATGTCGTTCTTTTTGCAAGAAGTTCCCGGTTGTTATTTCTTTTTGGGTTCAGCAAATCCCGAGAAAAACTTGGCTTACCCGCACCATCACCCGCGTTTTGATTTTGATGAAACTGCGCTGGGGATGGGTGTAGAAATGTTTGTGCGGTGTGTCGAAAATTTTTGCGCGATGTAAATCAGGCTTTCAGGGGCGGGCTAGAAGCCTACCCCACAATAAAATTTAGTTTTTGTGGAACAGGGAAATTCATCTCTTGTGGAACAGGCATCTTGCCTGTTCATGAAAATGGTACAACATCTCACGTCTTGCACCATTCTCGATAAGCCTTTTATGGGCGGGCTAGAAGCCCACCCCACAATAAAATTTAGTTTTTGTGGAACAGGCAAATTCATGTCTTGTGGAACAGGCATCTTGCCGGTTCATGAGAATGGTAAAACATCTCAGATATTACCGAGTTTGAAAGATATTCTGCACCATTTTCTTATCCACACTCGCCGCCGCCTTATCCAATTCTGCAATCTCGCCCGAATCCAACTCCCAGCCCAAAGCACCAATATTATCCCTCGCCTGTGCCGCAGATTTCGCCCCCGGAATCGGAATAGTTTCTTTGCAGATGCACCAGTTGATTGCTACCTGCGAAACAGTTTTGTTTCTGAATGCCGCTATTTCTCGCAAACAGCTCAAAAGTAATTGCATTCCCGGCAATAACTGCTGGCACGCCAAACCTCGAATACCTTTAGGCAAAGCGCCGTTTTCCGAATATTTCCCCGTCAGCAACCCCAAGGCTAGAGGACTGTAAGCAATCAATTTTATCCCCAATTCATCGCAAACATCTTTCAACCCCAGTTCTGTCACAGGATAGGTGGAAAGTAGGGAATATTGCACTTGTAAAGTAACAATAGGAATTTGGCGCGAGCTAAATCTTTGATGCACCCATTTCAGCCGTTTAGGCCCGTAATTAGACAAGCCCACTCCCTTGACCAATCCTTGCTCATAAAGGTCAGTCAAACCATCCAAAAGAGCCCCCTCTTGCCAAGGAGCGTAATTAGCTGTAGACCAGTGCATTTGCACCAAATCTACATTTTTTCCGAGGCGCGCCGCAGAGGCTTTACCCGCCGATATCATTGATTCTCGCGTCAGTCTCCAAGGATAAGCAGCCAGTTTTGTCGCAATACAAATACTGTCTTTATTGGCACCTTGATATTGTTGAGAAAACTGCCCCAAAAGCTGCTCGCTGCGTCCGTTTAATTTGCCAGTTCCGTAGGAGTCGCCGGTATCGAATAAAGTTACACCGTTACTAACACAAAGATTGAAAACGGCTTGCAATTCCTCGTCCATACTTTCATTGTAGCCCCAAAGGAATCTGTTGCCCCAAGCCCAAGTGCCACAGCCCATTTTTGGCAGTAAAATTGTTTGCTTTGTTTGCATTTTTATTGATGGTAGTTGTTGGTAATACGGATATTTTATAGGAATATAACTCGGTATCCTCCTAGCCCCAAGTAGAGCTGTTTCATTCTGCCAGGGGCCGCCAGGGACTCAAGTCCCTGTCTAATAGCATAAGTCGGTTAAAACCGACTCAAATAGTAATCTCTATTTTGAAAATTAGAGTTACACATATATTCTGCGCTAACTCTCTACAAAAACAGCTTTGATAGAATTGCTACAGTCGTCTTTAGACGACTTCAGCTATGAGACAGGGGTTTAAACCCCTGTCGGACTGTCGGACTAATGGCACACCCTACAAAATTACTAATGACTAAGGACTCTTTAATTCTTTTACGTGGTTGGTGATGGCGAAGGTGCGCTGTTTTTGGTAGGTTGCTCTGGCTTAGCTTTGGGGTCTGGTTTGGGTGGCGCAGGCGGAGGGAAAGTCGCCGCGCGTCTGGGTATTTGTAGCGCTGTTCGGAATGCAGAAGACGGGAAGAAATCGCTAAATTGAGAAAGTCGAACTGCGAGGGGTTCTGGTGCATATTCCCACAAGCTTTCGTAGTAAAAGAAAGCGACGCCTAAGCCGTATCCTTGGACTGCTTGCACCTGAGATTTAATTTGCTGAATCGGTACTTGGTTATTTCTCAAACCTGTCATAATCCCGATGCCGGTGGGAATTTTTTGCTGTGCTTCTTGCATTTCTGGACGGTTAATCTTTTCCACAAATGATTCTAGATTGGGGCGGTACACTTGCACGATTAGCTCGTCGGCAATATCCAAACGCACCCAAGTCAGCCAATCTTGCAGGTGATGTTTGTAAGCAAACTCGTAGTAATTGGGAGAAATCGAGAAAATTGCATTGGGTTTGACTGCTTTGACGGCTTGATTTAGCTGCGACATAAAAGCCGTGATTTTATTGGCTCGCCACTGCACCCATGCTGGATTTTGAAAATCTTTGGGCGGCGCTTTTTTGGTTTCTTTGGTATACAAAGCAACTGTGTAGTCATCGTATCCAAATTCCGACGGCAAACTCATGTGGTCGTCAAATTGAATGCCGTCGGCGTTGTATTGAGTGGTGATTTCGAGTACGAGTTCGGTAATGAATTGCTGCACTTCTGGATGAAAGGGATTGAGCCAAACTACTTCGCCACCTGCACCGATTGATGTTTGGCTGCCGTCCTGTTTTTGTGTCAGCCAATCGGGATGATTAGAGGCTAATTCTGAGGTGGGAGGAGCCATGAAACCAAACTCAAACCAAGGAATTACTAGCAGGCCTTGGCGGTGAGCTTTATCAATTAAATCGGCGATCATATCTTGTCCATCTAACCCTCTGTAAACAAAGGGCTGAATGTCTCTTTGCTGCGCTACATAGCTGGGATACATTGCATAGCCAGAATTCCAGACTACGGGATAGATTGTGTTGAAATTTAACCGTTTTAGTTGGCTGACAGCATCTCCTAGTTTGCGACTATCTCTGAGGATGTCTTTGTCGTTTGTAGTCATCCAAACGCCGCGAATTTCCTGGCGGGGTTGCTGGGCGATCGCCGGAATCAAGTTGTTCACCAGCAATACTATAATGAATGAGAGGGCAAACAGAAGCGGGAAAAGAGTTTTAATCGATCGCTGCCAACTGCGCGGAATGATGCGTAATGTCATAGTTTTGAATGGTGAGTTAGCTATCGAAACACACCCCGGCATAATTTGGTGATAAAATTTGCTCGCTCTACAGTCTACAGCCATTGGCGCTGATTTTGGAATCGGTTAAGTGAAATGGGTGGATTGATGTGCTCCGATCGCAACTGAGCTAAGTATAATCTCTGAGACAGAGGGTAAGTGACAGCATTCTGTCAAAGTGCTGGGAAATCATTCATTAGACCTCTTGCAAAAGTCAAATTTACCCCCCTTAGTCCCCCCTTATTAAGGGGAGAAACAAGAATAATCTTGCTCCCTCCCCTTAATAAGGGGAGGGTTGGGGTGGGGTGCTTTGGATTTTTGCAAGAGTTCTATTACGCACTGCAAGCTCTCCTTACCGGACAGTGCGGCCCAAGGAGTACGAGTGCTGTACAATATCGGTGGTGTAAAATCTTGATCGAACATCTGTAATTTGTGAAACATTTAGTCTTAATTGGCGGCGGTCACAGTCATGCTATCGTATTAAAAATGTTCGGTATCCAACCTCTGCCGGGAGTGCGTTTGACTCTGATTAGCGATGTCCTGCACGCGCCATATTCGGGGATGCTGCCGGGACACGTTGCCGGGTTTTACAATTATGATGAATGTCACATCGATTTGCGATCGCTCGCGGAATTTGCCCGGTGTCAAATATTAATCGATCGGGCGATCGCGATCGACCTTAACAAAAATTTAGTTATTTGTCAAACTCGTCCTCCGGTGAATTTTGATGTGCTTTCGGTGGATATCGGCAGCACTCCTGCGACTTTATCTGTACCGGGAGCGGCAGAATATGCAATTGCAGCTAAACCCGTACCGGAGTTTTTAGCTAGCTGGAATCAGTTAATTTCCCAAAGGCAAAAGCATCCCCAAAAACCGCTGCAGATAGCGATTGTAGGCGGCGGTGCAGGGGGCGTAGAATTAGCATTAAATATGCAATCTCGTATGGCGAAGGAAGAAGGAAGAAGGAAGAAGGAAGAAGGAAGAGGAAAGTTCGGCAGCGGATTGTGTAACGGATGTAACGGATGGATTTTAAAGGAGAGAGGAAAGTTTAAGCAGGAAGAGGGATTAGAAATTCACTTGTTTCATAGCGGTGCTGAATTGATGCCGGGACATAACTATAGAGTACGTCATCGCCTCAAAGAAATTCTGATTATTCGTGGCATTAAAGTACATTTAATGGAAAAAGTCCGTGCCATAGAAAACCAAGAAATGATTGAAATAGCATCCAATGCCCAACACCCAATTCCCAATTCCCAATTCCCAATTCCCAATTTCCAAATCTGTTGTGAATCTGGTTTAAAAGTTGAGTGCGATCGTATTTTTTGGGTAACACAAGCATCCGCAGCCAATTGGATCAGAGAATCCGGTTTAGCAGCCGACTCAAAGGGCTTTATGCAAGTCAATGATTGCCTGCAATCTGTCTCTCACCCCAACGTATTTGCGGCTGGCGATATCGCTGCGATGGTTAATTATCCCCGTCCCAAAGCAGGCGTTTTTGCCGTGCGTCAGGGCAAACCGCTGTTTGAAAACTTGCAGCAGTTTTTATTGGAAAAACCGCTGAAACCCTTTGCACCGCAGGAACAATACTTAGGGTTAATTGGTACTGGGAATAAAAGGGCGATCGCCTCTCGCGGATCTTTCATGTGGGAATCGGCGCTGCTGTGGTATTGGAAAGATTGGATCGATCGCCAATTTATGCAAAAATTTAGCAATCTACCCAAAACCAGCAATACCAAATAGCAATACCTTCCGCTCTAATCTTCTCTTCCTCTGTGTCCTCTGCGTCCTCTGTGGTTAAAAAAAAAGTATCTTTCAAAAATCATTGATCATTGCTATAGTAATATCAGAAGTAAAGAAAACTAACTATGTTCAGAAAAATTGGATTTGGGCTGCTTTGGATTGCATTTATCACCTACGCCTTTGTATTTGCACCACCCGACAGCCCAGAAAAAACCATCACACTAATTACCAATATTTCCACAGGCAAAATAGCAGACATCAACCCTTTAATTGTAGCGTTATTCAACCTCATGGGAGTCTGGCCGCTCATCTACAGTTGCGTCTTATTTGCTGACGGCAGGGGCCAGAAAATACCTGCATGGTTATTTGCCACTTTATCCTTTGGCGTCGGCGCCGTTGCCTTGCTGCCTTATTTAGCCCTGCGCGAACCGAATCATGAATTCTTGGGCAATAAAAATATCTTTTTAAAGATATTAGACTCCCGTTTTACAGGAATTTTCTTAACATTAGGCGCTGCTGCTTTAGTTGCTTTTGGCTTGACAAAAGGCGATTGGTCGGATTTTATTGGGCAGTGGCAAACCAGCCGTTTTATCCACGTAATGAGTTTAGATTTTTGTCTGCTTTGCCTACTATTTCCGGCTTTGTTGGCCGACGACATGGCGCGCCGAGGAATGCAGAATTCTACAGCATTTTGGGCTGTAACATTAGTGCCACTGTTCGGGCCGCTGGCTTATCTGTGTACGCGCCAACCCCTGCCGGAAACTAATACTAAAACTGTTACAAATTAGACAGCAGTAGGGGGAATTCTCAGTTTAATCTAGGAATCAATCACAAGTAATCAGACAAGAAACAGGCAAGATGCCTGTTTCACAACAATAAGTAAGTTTTATTGTGGGCCGTTGCTCCTAGTAGCCCGCCCATGAAACACGGATTACAAATAGTGCCAAATCTGAGTATTAATCTAAATAATTATCTCCCAGTCTCTAGCAAATGAAAAAATTTCCTATTGTTGGCATCACAACATACAACCGCTGTCCAGCAGGCGAATATCGCTTAAATGGAACTTATATTGATGCAGTTCAGGCGGCTGGTGGCATTCCGATTTTACTCCCCCCAAATCAATTAGATCCGGCTAGTATTTTTGATGCAGTAGATGGCTTGATTTTTTCCGGGGGCGGAGATATCAACCCAGAACTTTATGGCGGTTTGTGCGATCGCACAGTTTACTCGGTTAACGCAGAACGCGACAATTTTGAATTAAGCTTAGCAAAGCTAGCTTTGAAGGCTGACATACCTGTGTTGGGGATTTGCCGGGGAATGCAAATTCTGAACGTAGCCAGCGGTGGAAGTTTGGTGATTCACGTACCGGATGCTTACGGAGACGAGGTTAATCACGGATCGGGAATTCCCCCGCGTGCGATCGAGCATACCATTGAAATTGAGCCAAACAGTCGGCTAGCAAAAATTATGGGAAAAACTTCAACAACAGTTGTTTCCTGGCATCATCAAGCAGTGCGGAAGGTAACATCCGATTGGCAAATAGTAGCCAATGCACCTGACACTTTGGTGGAAGCAATGGAACACTGCTCTCACCCTTGGATGATAGCAATTCAATGGCACCCAGAAATGTCGCCAAACTGTTCGTTTAACTCTCGAATTTTTCAGGCTTTCGTAGAAGCAGCAGCTTCAAGATTTATGAATTCTACCAAGTCAGAATCCAAGGCAATTCCTACATTTTTATAGTCACTTATTCTTGATAGTCAGTATCTATTTCAATATCGAGAGTATCTTCATCTATTCTGACATAAAGAACATTCGGGCGACAGCAAACCTGACAATCTTCGATATAAGATTGTTCCATACCACCGCTGATATCAATAAAAGTTGTACTCGGTTCGCCGCAGAAAGCACAGTAATATTCAGCCGTTGTTTGCATCTTTCTCGCACTCTCTTTTTGTGACATCGTGGCGGTAGCGAAACATATCTGTTAACCGCATTTCCACCCACCAACCTAACAGCAAATCGACAATCGGGCCGCCCGGTATCGAAAATGCGATCGCATCTGTCAATCTAGTCTTGCCATTTTCTGAGGTAAACTCGTGTCGGTGAGTCCAACGTGCCATCGGCCCCTCAGTTTGTTCATCAACAAACAAGCGATATTGTTCGCACTCAGTGTGAGTCGCCACCCATTTTATAGGAATCGGCCCCAATAACAGGCGAAATTCTGATACAGCACCCACATCGAGTCCCCCTTCGCGGCGAATGATTTTCACCGGTTGCCAAGGCGGAGTCAAAAGTTGCATAATATCCGGCCTTTCGTGAAAGTTCCAGACTGCTTCAACGGTGGCATTAATCAGCGACGAATATTTAAAATTGGGCATTGTATCGTTGGGCTAGACAGTTAAGTGCGATCGCATTTCAGCATTTGCAGTATTATCCTCTGTATCAGTACAAACAGCAACTGTTAGTTTCAATCCCAAAGCATTCAGCCAAGTTCCCAGATTATAAATCGCATCACTTCCTTGCCGCGACAGCAATTCATCCAATTTTTTTAAGTGCAATTCATATTGTTCTGGAGACATTTTTGGTTGACCTAGAGCTTCTGCTACATCCCTGAGAGCTCGTTTTAGCAGTTCAGGTTCCGGCTCTTCCTCCTCTAATGTCGCCGTTATATAGGCTGCTGCTAGTTCGGGATTTTTTGTAAGAGATTCAATCAAAAATGGATAATAAGGTAGGCTTTTAGGCATTGTCTTAACTCCTATAATCTGTCCAGTATTCTTTAGCTTGGCGGATATCTCTATCTTGAGTCCTTTTATCGCCTCCGCAGATGAGAATCACAATTCTCATTCCTATTTGTTCAAAATAAATTCGGAAACCAGAGCCATAGTCTATCCTTAATTCAAAGACTCCATTTCCAACTGATTGACAATCTCCTAAATTCCCCCAAATAATTTCGAGTTTGCCAAAGGTGAACTTAGGATGGATTAGTAGGACAGTTACTAGCTACTTTGGATTTTGTGGGGATGAGTTGAGGCAATTTAGTAAGAATACGTTCTATTTTTTGTTTGGGATTTTCTTCAAAAGATGTTAAACGAACTTTGAAAAACCGCCCTTGAAGTACAGTCAAGATAATTACAGATTCTGCCTGTCTTCCAGAAACTATAAGTTTTATGGGTACAAATAAAAACTTTAATTCACCGAATTCCCGAGTGGAAGTGACTCCAATATCGGCTTTTTGGTATATTCCGTTTTGAAGAGCGTATCTAACTCCTTCTATAGCTGAATTAAGTGCTTCTTCTACAAAAGGAGAATCCAAAGAATTTCCAATATCTTGATAATTAAGATCGTACAGATATAAATCGAGAGTATTGTCTTTATTTTTCCATTTTGCTCCGTAGCCCTGTCCTTCATCTCTACTGAGAGCCTTATAGTCAACTATAGTAACAAATTCTAAGTCCTCGATTTTCCTAAACGATTGGGCAATATAGCAAAGTTCCAACTTATTTGGATCTCTATTCTCTTGGGCGATGAATATTGTGTTTCCATAGGAAGCAGATATCTTATGAAAAGTACCTGAAACTGGCAAAATAACTAGGAGTGTAAGGATTAATTTTTTCCATTTCATAATAGTACACCCTCAAAAATTTTTATGTCCAATGAATTTGAGCTTTGAAATATAGAACCCATGTGAGATCTATTGCTGTTACCGTGAGCCTTATGCCAGATGGATTTCGGCTGGCTATGACGGCTAATAACACCCCTGATGCTATTATAATCTAATTTACTAAACGCGACTTAGTGAATTCTCACATTCTTGATTGGGCTGTCGTGTTGTATGACTCATCGCCTCAGCCAAATGCTTCTTCAAAGTCGCTTCCGGTAGCGGCCCTTTTAAATGACTCCAAGGCAAAACCTGCTCTAATTCCCACTCTTGAAAAACATAAAAATCCATTTCCGGCAACTGTCCCCGCAACTCCTTAAAAGCCCGCCGATAACTGCCCAAAGTATCGCCGTAATGCCGCACTAATTCCAACAGGCGAGACAACCGCCGATCGCCCTTTGACAACAAACCCTGAATCACAGACCAGTTATAGCTTTCAGGTCTAAATTCTAAACCCAACTTCCGCAATTCTTTATCTAAAAACTTCAGCCTCTTCTCCGCATCTTTATTCACTCCAAACCACTGAAAAGGAGTATGAGATTTCGGGACAAAAGTGCTGCATCCCAGAGTCAACCGCAAACCAGGAACAGCTTTTCTAATCGCCCGCATCATCGCCACCGTCTCCTCTAAATCCTCCATCTCTTCCCCGGGAATTCCCGCCATCCCGTAAAGTTTAATTCCCTTTAAACCGCCAGCCTTAGCATTGATAGCAGCTTGAATAATTTCGTCATTTGTGAGTTTTTTGTTAACGATTTTGCGGAGGTGATCGCTCCCGCTTTCCACCGCAATTGTCACAGATTTGCTGTCTCTGTTGGTCAATATTTTTGCCAATTTAACTGTCACGGTATTCGTCCTTACCGAAGAAAGACTCAGCCGCACGCCGTCGTATTTCGGATGATTCAAATGATCCAGCAACGCTTCAAATTCCGGGTGCTGAGTGACCGAAGCGCCCAACAAACCCAAACGATTAGTCACAGCTAAACCGCGATCGATCGCCGGAATTAGCGAAGCCTCCAAACTCGCAGTTCTAAACGGCAAAGTTAGATAACTTGCTAAACAAAAACGGCACATTTCTGGACAACTGCGAACCACTTCCACCATATAAATATTTTCCCAAGCCGCCTTTTCTGTCACCACAGTAGAAGCAGATAAAGTATTGCCGCGATACGTCTGTTTTTCCACCTCACTGGGAATTCCAGAATCGACAGGCTGAATCGATTTAATACCCTCAGTCGCATCCAGATAAGTTACTTCGTACAAACTGGGGACGTAAACTCCCGGAACTTGGGCTAAATGCCGCAATTTAGTTTGTCTGTCGGCGGTACGGACTTCTTTATAAGCATCAATAAAATTGTCAATGACATTTTCGCCATCTCCCAGCAAAATCACATCAAAAAAATCGGCAAAAGGTTCTGGATTAGCAGTAAAAACAGGGCCACCGCCGAATACTATGGGATGATTATCAGTTCGTTTAGATGCCCAAATCGGAACTTCTAGAGATTCCAGTAAATTGAGAATATTTACATAGTCGAGTTCCCAAGAAAGCGAAAATCCCAGTAATTCTGGATGTCGGGGAAGTTGTTCGCGGATATCAGTAAATAAACGGCTGACTTCAATATCCGATCGCACAGCCAAAGTAGCCCACACTATCTGATAGCCGAGACTGGTGATGCCAACCGTGTACTCGTTGGGAAAAGCAAAAATAGTCGGAATAGCATCAACATCGGGGGTTGCTGGGGCAAATAGCAGGCGTTCTTGAGCAAATTGGTTAGGAGTCATGGGCAAGTTTAACTTTAACAATAGGTTTGTTACTATCTTATTTTAAGTTATTTCCAAATTTATTGTATGGTGTATAATTTATGAATAGACTTGCATTGCACTCAGTCCATTTCAATTCAATAATTGAAATCTGCGTTAATCTGTGTTGCATCTGCCTTCAACCAGCGGTTGCCCGATCGAGCTTTTATGCAGATAAAGTATAAAATTTAAACATAAAATAATAATTGACCAGCACAGCCTAGGATTAGTTAGCAGTTACATCTGTTACATCTGCTTTTACTAATCCGTTTCCGAACTTAGTGTTTCAAAGTTACTCTGAAATAGAATTACTCGCGTCTCGGTTTTTCGGCGGCGGTGGGCCGTGAAAAGTCGCAATCAGCAAACAGATAATCCCAGCGTTAATAAACACATCGGCTAGATTAAATACCGGGAACCGAATTATCCTAAAATCGATAAAATCCACAACATGGCCCAACACAAATCGATCGATCCCGTTACCCAGCGCGCCCCCCAAAATCAAACCGTAGCCAGCTTGTTCCCAGCGGTTAATTCGCGGCCCGAACCAAGCCAGCACTATCAATCCCACACTAACGCCCAAAGACAGCCACCGCAACCAAATCGCCCCGCCATTGCTAAAAAGACTAAAAGCCGCACCGGTATTAACAACATAAGTGAAGTGAAACACCCCAGGTAACAGCGGCTGCGTCTGCGGAGGAACCGTCAAGTCAAAATTTTGTACCACCCAAAACTTAGTCAGGTGGTCTAAAACTAAACTGATAACAGCAGCAACCCAGAACAAGGGATTTCTTTTAAAACGCATGAATTAGGCAATTGAATAGGGGGCATCGGGCATGGGATAATTTACTCAAATTTCGCTGGTTATTGTCACCAGAATGCAGTGAAACCAAGCAATCCCAGCCGCAACGAGATGACTCTCCCGTTGGGCAATGATAGTATAACCTTATTTTGCACAATTACCAGTTACCTCTTCTTTCTTCCTTCTTCCTTCTTCCTTCTTCCTTCTTCCTTCTTCCTTCTTCCTCCTTCCTTCTTCCTCCTTCCTTCTTTTCACCCTGAGCGAAGCCTTCTTCCTTCTTCCTTCGCAATTAATAAAACATCAAGCGGCGCAAAGTAAATGATAGCAATGCGATCGCACAAACTACCGCCAATTGTCCCGGCAGAGGATAAATTGAATATTTAAGAATCTCATCGAATAAAGGTGTTTTTTTTGCCGGAGGCAGCAAGTAACTAAAAATTAGATAAATTAAGCCGATCGCGTGAACAGTGAACAAACCGCACAAACAGCTAAAAGCCATAGATTCCAGTCGCGAAGCCACCTTAAATGCCACCCAACCGCACACCCAAGCACCAGGCACAAAACCCAGCAAATACCCAAAACTCGCTTCTTTGAGATAGCCGATGCCGCCGCCTTGAGAAAAAACTGGCCACAAAGTTAATCCTAAAGCTAAATACGCTATTTGCGAGAGAGCCGCAGCATTTTTCCCCCCCATGCAGCCTACTAGCAAAACTGCTCCAATTTGATAGGTAACACCTAAAGAGTACGCCTGCAGTCCGCGATCGTCCCACAACCCGATCGGAATTGTGACAGATGCAGGCAAAAAAGTGCCTCCTATCGTCAGGAGCAAACCAATAACAGCCCAGATTAATTCAATAGGAGCAGGCATTATCATCAAACGGCATTCGTCAGAAGGTATAAGGCAGAAGGCATTTGTCAGAGGCAAGCTTCCATGCCCACAGCTTTTAAATTCTTAATACTAGCACTACTGTCAAAAAAACCACCCTTCTATGGTTTTCTGGTTCTCAAGCCTGGATCTTGTGATAATTTAATGAGGAATTTTTCGCAATCGGGCGATCGACTGCTTGTTTCCGTAACTATTTCTCTGCCCTATATCTTATAAATCCACAATCGTCAAGCTAATCAATAAAATTAATAATATTAATTAATATTAAATTGTGATTAAATGTAAAAATTCTTAACCTAACCTTTACTTTCGCGCGATATGCTAGGGCGGGACATCCGTATAACGATCGCAGATTTTGTATACCTATGCTTTTTCGTCTGAACCTGATTAATCCGAATCGTGTGACAACAGCAATTTCCGCTGTGGCGATCGCCCTCAGCTTAGCAGCTTGTGGCGGCGGCAGCACAACCAGCAGCAGCCCCAGCCCCGGCGACACAGCAGCATCCCCCGTTGCAGCCACCGGCACAGCAGCAAACACCAAACTCGCCCTAACCTCAGACGTAGCAATCACCGCAGCCGGCGCCTCATTCCCCGCCCCCCTCTACCAGCGTTGGTTTCAAGACTTCAACAAAATCAACCCCAAAGTACAAATTAACTATCAATCAGTAGGCAGCGGCGCCGGAGTCGAACAATTTACCAAAGGCACAGTAGACTTTGGGGCCAGCGACACCGGCATGAAAGACGACGAAATAGCCAAAGTTCCAGCAGACAAAGGCGTGATTTTGCTACCCATGACAGCCGGCAGCATCGTCATCGGCTACAACCTGCCAGAAGTACCCGAACTCAAACTGCCCAGAGACGTTTACACAGAAATCTTCCTAGGTAAAATTACCAAGTGGAACGACCCCAAAATTGCAGCAGCCAATCCGGGTGTTACATTGCCAGACCAAAACATCACCGTAGTCCACCGTTCCGACGGTAGTGGCACCTCCGCCATCTTCACCAAACACCTGAGTGCCATCAGCCCCGACTGGAAAACAGCAGTAGGCGAAGGCAAAACAGTACAGTGGCCCGTAGGCGTAGGCGCAAAAGGCAACGAAGGCGTCACCAGCCAACTCCTGCAAACAGCAGGAAGCGTCGGCTACATCGAATATGGCTACGCCAAAAACAACAACGTCAAATTTGCATCTTTGCAAAACAAAGCAGGCACATTTGTAGTACCTACAGACGATTCAGCTTCTCAAGCTCTAGCAACTGCGCCCCTGCCCGAAAACCTGCGAGCATTTATCGAAGACCCGGAAGGCGCTCAATCCTATCCAATTGTCACCTACACTTGGATGCTCGTCCCCAAAACAGTTGCAGACCCCAACAAAGCCAAAGCCATCGAGGCAATGGTTGAATACGGCTTAACCGAAGGTCAAAAAGTTAGTTCCGAATTGGGCTACGTTCCTCTGCCCCAAAACGTCAGAGAAAAAGTTGCTTTGGCAGCCGACGGCATCAGCCCCGACTACAAGATTGAGATTGGCAAATAGTAATTGAAGTCAGTTGACAGTTGGCAGTTGGCAGTTGACAGTTGACAGTTGGCAGTTGGCAGTTGGCAGTTGGCAGTTGACAGTTGACAGTTGACAGTTGGCAGTTTTCAGAGGGAAAAAAGCCCTTTGGCTTGGCAAGCGGGTAAAAAAAGGAAGAAACAAAAGAGATATTTCTGTAGGGGTGGGTTCACCAACAATAATTGCCTAAAACCCACAATCTTGTAAACCCACCCCCACCCAACTTCGATATCTTTCGGTGCATCTATTTATGTAGATACCGTAGGGTGCGTCGCCACCAACAATCTACCGAGAAAGCTCGAAAATCTTGCAGCGACGCACACTACAAGGAGCAGGTTTTACTTGTGGAACAGGCGTCCCGCCTGTGTATTTTGATTCCTTCTGGCGCCTGTGCATTTCTCCAGTTGCTTCTAGCTTTTTGTTTTTGGCGAAAATGCAATTTTTCCTTACTGTTTTTTTGGATTTTTATATATGGTTTCAGATACTCACACCGCTCAACCAGAGAAGCGTTCTCGTTCTCCGATAGAAAAATCCTTAGACCAAGGCTTTATCTGGCTGACTCGGATTTTGGGAATAGGAGTTGGCGTAATTTTGCTGGTAATCGCGCTTACCGTTGCTTTCAGAGCTTTACCTGCTATTCAACAGTATGGTTTGGGATTTCTGTTTAGCAGTGATTGGAATCCCGTTAAAGAAGAGTACGGTGCGCTGCCGATGATTTACGGGACGATCGTCAGTTCGGCGATCGCGCTCCTAATTGCAGTACCATTAGGAGTAGGGACTGCCATCTTTTTGAGCGAAGACTTTTTGCCGCTGCCAGTGCGTACAGCTTTAGTTTTCTTAGTAGAACTTTTAGCCGCCATTCCCAGCGTAGTCTACGGTTTGTGGGGAATTGCTGTATTGATCCCCATTATTACCAACATCGGAAAGTTTCTCAACGGTAACTTCGGATGGCTGCCAATTTTTAGCACACCGCCAGTGGGGCCGGGAATGTTACCCGCCGGAGTAATTTTGGGGATTATGACTTTGCCCATTATTACTGCTATCTCCCGCGACTCTTTAGCAAGCCTCCCCCCCGAATTGCGACAAGCATCTCTGGGTTTGGGAGCAACTCGCTGGACAACAATCTTTAGAGTCCTCGTACCAGCGGCTTTTTCCGGGATTGTCGGCGGAATTATGCTAGGCCTCGGCCGCGCGATGGGAGAAACAATGGCCGCAACGCTGTTAATTGGCAATTCCAATCAGTTAAGTGCTTCTGTGCTAGCTCCTGCAAATACTATTGCTTCTCTGATGGCAAATCAATTTGCCGAAGCTTCAGGATTGCAAGTGGCGGCTCTGATGTACACCGGGCTAATTCTGTTTATTATGACGCTGATTGTCAATATTTTGGCAGAGTGGATTGTTTCTCAAGTAAGAGCGAAGTACAACTAGAAGTTTGGCACAATTTCCTACATAGTTTTAGTTTATGTCAAAGAGCGTCTCGGATGAGAATCCTTTTGGATCGAAAACAGGCAGTTTAAAGAAGGTTAAAAACAGCTCGCAAGCGCTGTTTAGTATGGCGATGACTGTACTGGCTGGCTCGGCTCTGGCGATAACTCTGCTGCCTTTGTTTGCAGTGCTTTCCTACGTAGCCGTACAAGGTTTTAATCGCCTAAATTTAGACTTGTTCACCAAGCTGCCGCCCGCACCGGGACTGTCGGGAGGCGGTATCGCCAATGCCATTCTCGGTACATTAATGACCGTAGGAATTGCTTCTCTAATTGCTGTTCCTTTTGGTGTGTTGGCCGCCGTTTATTTGTCGGAATTCAGCAGCGGCAGCATTGCTCGCTGGGTGCGCTTTGCTACTAATGTCCTCAGCGGCGTTCCTTCGATTATTGCCGGGGTATTTGCCTACGGTTTGTTCGTGGTAAATATGGGAGGTTTTTCGGCAATTGCAGGGGGCGCGGCGCTCGCTGTGCTGATGTTGCCGACGATTGTGCGAACTACTGACGAAGCTCTACAAATCGTCCCGCAAGATATTAGATGGGCGTCGGTGGGTGTGGGTGCTTCTAATTATCAAACAGTGTTGCAGGTAGTTTTGCCTGCGGCAATTCCGGCTATTTTAACTGGTGTGACGCTGGCAATTGCCCGCGCTGCTGGAGAAACTGCTCCTTTGATTTTCACGGCGCTGAATTCGCCTTTTTGGCCGGCCGGATTTGATAAGCCAACTCCGTCGCTTTCGGTTTTGGTTTATAACTTTGCAACGGTTCCTTTTAAGGCACAGAAAGAGTTGGCTTGGGCTGCATCTTTGATTTTGGTGTTTATGGTTTTGCTGACGAGTATTCTGTCTCGCTGGGCTACTCGCCAAAAGGTTTATTGAAGGAAGAAGGAAGAAGGAAGAAGGAAGAAGGAAGAAGGAAGATTTTCTCCATCTCCAACTTTTCCACTTTCATCTTCTCATTATTTTGTAAAATTTGATTGGAGTATTAGGTGTATGATGATGGATTTGGACAAGCAGACGGAAACTGTTTTACGGACTGAAAATATCAATATTTTTTACGGCGGTTTTCACGCGGTGAAAAATGTTTCGCTAGAAATTCCCAAAAATCGCATTACTGCTTTGATCGGGCCTTCTGGCTGTGGCAAAAGTACAATTCTCCGATGTTTTAACCGCCTTAACGATTTAGTTAACGGTTTTCGTTTAGAGGGTAGAATTCATTACCAAGGTCAAAATCTTTACGATCCTGATATTGATGCTGTGGAGGTGCGCCGCAAGATTGGGATGGTGTTTCAAAAGCCGAATCCTTTCCCGAAGTCGATTTATGACAATATTGCTTACGGTGCGAGGGTTAATAATTATAAGGGAGATATGGATGAGCTGGTGGAAAAGTCGCTCCAACAAGCTTATTTGTGGGATGAGGTTAAGGATAAGTTAAAGCAAAGCGGTTTTTCTCTTTCGGGCGGCCAGCAGCAGCGTTTGTGTATTGCTAGGGCGATCGCGATTAATCCTGATGTAATCTTAATGGATGAACCTTGCGCTTCTCTTGACCCGATTTCGACGATTAAGATTGAGGAGTTGATGCGGGAACTCAAGGAGAAGTATACGATCGTGATTGTGACTCACAATATGCAGCAGGCTTCTCGGGTTTCTGACCTAACTGCTTTTTTCAATGCTAAACTTTCTGACGATGGGAAGCGGTTTGGCTATCTTGTGGAGTGTGACAAAACTGAGGTAATTTTCCAAAGTCCAAAGGAAGAGTCTACTTTGGATTATGTGAGTGGCCGTTTTGGTTGAGTTGCGGGAGTCTGCGAGAGTGCCCGACAGCGCCCGATAGTGTTCGACAGGTTGAAACAATCGCGCTACACAAACGAAGTCCGCCTCCGCAGACTGGGATTTCAGTGGCGACTCTAGTAGCGAGAAAAAAAACCTGCATAAAAGTTTTCTAACTGAAGAATCCCGGTTTCTTGGAGAAGCCGGGATTCTGGGTTTTATGATTAAAAGCTCGATCGCACTTTTTGCAGATACAAGCCGCTGATTTTGTTGAAGAAGTTATCGAAGAGCTCACATTTTCTTCATCCAATACTTTAACAAATTTTCTTTGACCATGTTCTGCCGCATAACTTCTAGCAGATATTCCTGAGCTTGGTCTTGGCTCAAGCTTTTGACTTGTTCGCTCAGGACTTGCAGTTTGAACTGCTGTTCCATGCTGAGGCTGGTTGTAGGCATATCCATAATTCGCTCCTCCAGTTTGCTGAGATCGATGCGAGTTCGATCGAAATGACGTTTCGCAGGATTTGTTGTGTCTCCTACATTGTAAACTATCATAACATTCGCTTGACAATATGTCCAAAGTAGACATTTTGAGACTAATTTGTGCCGCAAAAGTACATCTAAGTGGGGAGAGCTTTATCATAAAAAGGCGTAAAGACCGGGAAGCATAAGCCAAAGGAGCTATTTTGTATGGATGCAATGGAGTTTTTTCAGAGTAGTGCTGGAGAATGGCGATCGCAGCGCAGCACTCACCACCTAGCTTTCCGCCAAGCGGAGATTGGGGATTCAAATATTCAGGTAACGGCCCTAGGTGCGGATGACGCGCGAGTGGCTGAAATTTGCCAGATGCACGAGGTCGATCCGAGTCGGGCTGCTGGGGGAGCATTTGTGACTTGGCACGGCACTATGGCGTGGGATAAGGATGATGAGAATCACAAGGGCTCTACCGTATTCGCGATCGTCCCCGATCCTGAAAATCCCCGACAGGGCTTGATGTTGCGCGAACGGGGCTATGCGGAAATTGTGCCGGTGGCTGGCCGTTTTGAGATGGATGACGAGGATGGGCTGCTGCTGATTACGGAATACGAGACGATGAGTTCGATCGAGCGTTTCTGGTTTGCTAATCCGAACGTGCGGATGCGGACGAGTAGTGTAAAGCGCTTTGGCGGTTTCAGCACATCGACTTTTTGTACCGAAATTCGGGTGCAACCAGACTCGGATGCAACATCAGAAGCAGCAGGAGATCAAGTGGCCACCAGTGAGTTTTATTCGGCTCTGGGCTGGTAATTTATTTGACTGTGGACGGTTGACTGTGGACGATTGACTGTGGACGGTTGACTAAAATCTGCCAACTGCCAACTGCCAACGGTCCACTGTCCACTGACAACAAATGTTACAGATTGTTGCAAAAATTCAGGAAAATCAGATTTAGACTGCGGGAATCCCCTAATCTGTATGTTGGTTAGTTGTATCCGTTATGCTGGCAGCTCACGGTGTCAACTATTTCTGAAATTTGAGATAACGGAGATTTTAACGTGGCGCTTCCTTTATTAAGCTACGCCCCCAACAGCCAAAACCAGCGCGTTGCTGGTTTTGAAGTAGGCGGCGACGAGCAGCCGAGAATTTTCACAACTGAAAATGTGCTCTCGTCTGGAGACATGGAAAATTTGATTTGGGCTGGATATCGCCAGATTTACAGCGAACACCAAATCCTCAAGAGCAACCGCCAAAAGTCTTTGGAGTCGCAACTCAAGTTCGGCCAAATTACTGTGCGGGACTTTATTCGCGGTTTGGCGACTTCTGCTCCTTTCCTAGAGCGGAATTACCAAACTAACAGCAACTACCGGTTTGTGGAAATGTGCGTGCAGCGCATTTTGGGCCGGGATGTGTACAGCGAGCGCGAAAAGATTGCTTGGTCGATCGTGGTAGCAAATAAGGGGCCTCAAGGCTTTATTGACGAGTTGGTCAATAGCGAAGAGTACCTGGAAAAGTTCGGCTACGATACCGTACCTTACCAGCAGCGCCGAATTTTGCCTCAGCGAGTTGGAGGAGACACTCCTTTCAACTTGAAAACGCCCCGCTACGGTGAGTACCACCGTTCGCAGCTTGGCTTCCCGCAAATCATCTGGCAGACAAGTGTCCGCCGTTTTGTTCCTCAAGAACAACAAGCGAAGGCTGGCGATCCGTCGAACTATTTGGGTATGGCGCGCAATATGCCCATGCCTGCTACTCCGCCGCAGCGTGTGCCTCTGGCTAATATCAATATTGCCACGATGGTTCCTCGCCGCTAATTGATGCTGCTTGGTGCTATTGTTTGTGTCGGGCTATGGATTTAATCGATCGGCTTTTACGCTGAGAGAGTTTTGAGTCTTGAGTTTTGAGGTTTGAGTTTTTTGATAAACTTGGAATCCAAAACTCGGGACTCATAATTTTTTGACTGTTGACTGTTGACTGTTGACTGTTGTCGGTTGACTGTTAACTGTTGACTGTTGTCATTACCAATTACTAATGTTCTATGCCCTATGCCCTATTATCAAATATTAGCTCGCAGGCGCAATATTTTTAGCAGGGTGTTGAATTGATCGGGTAAAGGCGCGATCGCCTCTATTAATTCTCCTGTTACGGGATGCTGCAATGTCAGCCGCCATGCGTGGAGGGCTTGTCCGGTTAAATTGACGCCGATGGAACGGTTGGAACTGTACATCGGGTCGCCGACAATGGGATGTTTTATTTCGGCTGTATGCACGCGAATTTGATGAGTGCGGCCGGTTTCTAATTGATAGTGCATTAAGCAATAGTTGCCGATTCTTTCTTTGATTGTCCAGTGAGTAACTGCGGGGCGGCCGCCTTTTTCTACTGGTACTACTGCCATTTTTTTGCGATCTGTGGGATGCCGGCCGATGGGTAGGTCTATTGTGCCTGTTTCGGTGTTCGGAGCGCCGTAAACTATGCCTAAATATTCGCGGCGGGCGGTTTTGGTTTTGAGTTGGGCTTGCAGGTGTTGGTGAGCAATGTCGGTTTTGGCGATCGCGATCGCACCTGTTGTATCTTTGTCTAATCTGTGGACGATTCCCGGCCGCTGAACTCCGCCGATTTCTGCTAGGGGACAGTGGGCTAAGAGGGCGTTGACTAATGTACCGTCTTGATGTCCGGCGGCTGGGTGAACGACTAATCCGGCTGGTTTGTTGATGATAATTAGGCTGTCGTCTTCGTAAAGAATGTCGAGGGGAATTGCTTGGGGCTGCAATTTTGTGGGCTGGGTTTCGGGTAAGGTGAGGTGGATGCGATCGCCCGTTTTGACTGATATTTTTTTCGAGGTGCAGGTTTGGTCGTTGACTTTGACGTTGCCTTGTGATATGAGGCTTTGGATTCGCGATCGGGATAAGTCCGGTATCTGGTTGGACAACCAAATATCTAATCGCTGATTGACATTACTGCGATCGAATTCCTCTGTATTTTCTACTGTGTAAATCTGTGCCGCAGTGTCTGTTTCTATCATTTACTTTTTACTATTTTTTGCCAAGTGTGTAAAGCAAATATCTTCATCATAACATCTGTGAGTTAGTTGGCGATCGCACGGGTAGCGAGAAACCGGGTTTTTTCACAGCAATACTTCGTTTTTGCCCGCAGACTGGGTAAAAAACCCGGTTTCTTTGGTCGGAGTGGTTAAGTCGTTTGAGTATAATCGTCAATTCTATCGACAATTATCGCAGTGGCCGCAGCGCATTGATTTAGCTTCCTTGGCAAACCCAAAAGCTTGCAGCAAAAATTGCCACCTGCACTCGCGATGTTTGAGATATTTTGCCATTTCTTCCGCTGCAGTAAAATTTAATTTTTCCGCTTTTTGCTGTGGAGATTTATTGATCGCATAATTGAAAGGATCTTGCCAAGTTAATTGTCCGCTGCTGTGCAATATGGAAAGGGCGATCGCGCTTTCGGGAAATTCGCGAGAAACGGCTTCTATATCGCCTTTAACTGGCAGTTTTTTGGCTAACTGCTGCGCTTCTCGGTATTGCGATCGCAATTTATCTTGAAAAAATTGTGCTCTTTGTTTGTCATCGGGATAAAGCAAACCCGTAGGTTCACTAATCAACGTCAGAGCGATCGCCGATTTGCCGTCGCGTCCGCCTCTACCAATTTCCTGAATGTATTCCGATAATAGCAAAGGTGCTTGAAAGTGAACAACCCACCGCACATCCGGCTTGTTAATTCCCATCCCGAAAGCACAGGTACAAATCACAAATTTAAGACCGTTATTTAGCCAAGCTGTTTCTATGTTTCGGCGCGATTCAGGACTCAAACCTGCATGATAGGCTGCGGTTTTATAACCTGCTTCTTCCAACAAATCTGCTAAATTTTCGCTATCTTTTCTCGTGCGGACGTAGACTAAACCTGCTTGTTTTGGTCGAGCTTTGATAAAATTTAATAACTGCTGTTTGCGTCCCCTCGGTGTCCAGACAGTCTGCACTTGCAGGTGCAGATTAGAACGGTAGGGACTTAGCAAAAATGCTTCTGGTTTTTGCAGTTGCAAGACATTTTTGATGATTTTTTGTGCTTCCGGGTTGGCGGTAGCGGTGAAAGCTGCGATCGCAATTTTACTACCTTCTGGTTTAGCTTTCAACAAAGCCGATCGCACTGTTCCCAAACGGCGGTAAGCTGGTCGAAAGGTATCGCCCCACTGCACTAAACAGTGAGCTTCGTCTAATATTAAACCGTTGATTTGGATTTGCGGCTGACTGAGAATTTCCCAGACTGGTTTGCTGAGCAATGTTTCGGGAGACAAATACAGCAATCTCAACTTATTTTGTTGCAGCGATTGCATTGTTTGTCGGCGCTGCTGTGCTGACAGTTGACTGTGAAGAAGGGAAGCGGGCAAATTGCGATCGCGCAATTCTTGCACTTGATTTTCCATCAAGGCGACTAAGGGCGAAACCACCAAAGTTAAGCCTGTTTGTAACAAAGCTGGCAGTTGAAAGCAGATAGATTTGCCGCCACCTGTCGGCATAATTATCATTGTATCTTTTCCGGCCAACAAACTGCCGACGATTTCTCCTTGTGGCGGTCGAAAGTCGTCGTATCCCCAGATTTCTTTGAAGGCGGCGCGGGCTTGATTTAATAATGTTGGTTCTGGTTGGTATTTCATTTTATTTCCAAATCAGACGTGTCAATTATATCTGAGTCCGTAGGGTGCGTCAGCAAAAGTCCGATCTGTGTTTAGCAAAGATTTTATAACTGACGCACCCTACAATAACTTCCTAGTATGCAAATATCGAGCAAAATTAGTGTTAATTTAATAACAGTTAATAATTTTACTCGAATTTGAATTATGAAGGCAAGCACCTTGAGCGAAGTTTTCAGCTATCGGCAAAAGACTTGTGAGCTTTCCGATACAGCAGGGGCGGTAGAGGCGTTACATGAAGATGGTTTTGCGCTGATTCCCGGTGTGCTCGACGAGTCGGAAATGGTGGCGGCCCGGGAAGCACTCGATCGCCTGCAACCCTTCGGACTTGATGGTAGCAGTTGGAGTGAATTGAACAAACATTTTAAATGCGTGTTTAATCGCGATCGGCTGTGGCTTTCCTATGCCGATCGACCTGGTATCATTGAATTGGCAGAAGCATTGATGGGCAGCGATTGCCACATTATCGGCATGACTGCATGGAAAAGTGGGCCCGGTTACGACGGTTGGCGCGTCCACGTCGATCAGGTGTTTGTGCCACTGCCCGAAAGCGTGTTTGCTGTTAGCGGAGCCATTGAAGAAAATCGCACTTTTCAACTGCCAGTATGGATCTGTACAGCCCATTTCTATCTCAGTGACATCACAGAAGACCTCTGTCCTACCTATATTATTCCTGGCAGTCACAAATCGGGTAGAAAACCCGATCGCGGGGAAGAAACTTGGAACGGACACTCCCTAGAACCAGTTGTCTGCAAAGCTGGAGATGTGCTGTTTTTCCGCAGTGAAATTTGGCACTCTGGCGGCAGAAATACCACTGTCGATGGTAGTCGCTATATGCTGCAAGTGCATTATTCCCACCGCAACATCGCGCAGAAATTTTCGCCTTGGCCGTGGCAGTTCAATCCCGAAATTATCGCTACCGCTACAGAACGGCAACTGCGACTTTTAGGCAAACATCCTGAGTCAAATTACGGTTAAAATACATTGCTAATTTTGTTTGAGGCGCGATCGACAAATAAACGGAAAATGTCATATTTATTTGAGAGTTGGAGTTTTGGATTTGAGATTGCGATCGATTCTAGAGGCTGGTAAATCTCCGAATATCTTGAGTAATCCAAAATCCCAAATCCCAAATCTCAAATCGCCTAAGATTGACCGTCTCGGCGGCCGAGTTCGTAAACGCCGCCGCCAATACAGGCGATCGTACCCATAGATACCGCCCAACTGGTGCCCAGAGACAATTCGACGCCCCAATTGCACAATCCGCCCACAATCAAAAAGGGCAGAATGCTCAACAGCGAAGCATAAAAGGCATTTTGAGATTCTCTGGCTTGGCGGGTTCTTTCAAACTCGGTTTCTGAGGTGTAGAGGGATCTCTCGGCAAAATTCATCCAGCGGTTGAGTTGCAGGATTACCCATTCTGTCAGGGGCGACAGGCCCCAGTACAGGGCCAAAGACCACAAGGACGCACCGGCGATCGCAGTTGCGTCTATGGCAAAACTAAAGGGAAAAATTTCAGTAAGCATTGCTTGGTGTTTGTGATGAATTTGAGATTTCAGACGGCATCCAAAATCCCCGAACTTAACTATAGTGTCAAGCAAAAGCTCGATCGAATTCAACCGCAGCACGAATTCCTCGGCAAATTTTTTTTATCACCCCTGGGCATTTACCCGGAAGCCTTGACACGGGTTTTGGATCGAGTAAGATACACGTTGTTGATAAACTGATTCGCGATCGCGGGTAGAGCTCAAAGCCAATCTTGCAGCGAATTGGCATAACTTACATCTTGCACCTCAGAAACGGGATCTGGGGCCCGTTCCACAAAGAATGATTTTTTTGTGGGGTGGGCCGGAAAGCCCGCCCCTGAAAGCTTTATTGACATTGGTGCAAGAAGTGAGCCTAACAGACAACGCACACTCACACACACATTTAACTTTGAGCCGTGAAAAAAATCCTGCAAGACTCTAGAGGCCCGCTGACGGCAAAACGCTTTTTTCGTCTCAGACAGATGCTGCTGCTGGCACTTTCGATCGGCATTGTGTTGATCAGCCCTTATTTGCAGCAGCAGGTGGTCAAAGCTCAGTCAGGCTTACCAAGCAGAGTAGCGACGGGTAATTTGTGGCAAGAAGCTTCTTTTCCAGTCGAAAACTTTGAAACATACACTTCCGCCTTCGGCCCCCGTGGCGGGGATTTTCATTACGGTTTGGACTTGGCAGCCCCGGAAGGCAGCTATATCCGCAATTGGTGGGGCGGCCAAATTGTGGAAGTTTGGGAAGATGGCCGGTGCGGCACTGGTATGGTGGTGCGATCGGGAAATTGGGAACACATCTACTGTCACCTCAGAGGCCGAGTGCTAACGGCTAACGGCGGGCGTTATTATACCGATCGCGAAGGTACCTTGCAAATTTGGCAAGGTCAAACAGTGCCTGCGGGTGCGAGAATTGCCAGAGTTGGGATGACCGGCCGCACGAGTGGGCCTCACTTGCACTGGGGATTGAAGTACGGCGGCCGCTGGGTAGACCCGGCTTTGGTACTCCGGGAAATGTACGCGCAACAATCTTAAACAGTTGACAGTTGACAGTTGACAGTTGACAGTTGACAGTTGACAGTTGTCAGTTGTCAGTTGTCAGTTGACAATCATTAGCAATAATATATTGTCCGGTTAAACACTTGTCATTGCGACCGTAGAGAAGCAATCGCAGAAACATTGCGATTGCTTCGTTTCACTCCCTGCGGACATATCGTAAGTGATTAGGCGGACATGATATAACTAATGACCACTGACCACTGCCAACTGCCAACTGCCAACTGCCAACTGACTCTTTACGTTGGTGCCAACTCTTTTTTGCTCAACTCGGTGTACCGCTGGACAATTTGGCGAAATTCGTCGCCGTCGATCGTTTCTTCATCCAACAGCACTTCGACAAGTTTGTCTACCAAAGCGCGGTTTTCGCGGATAATCCGGCGAGCTTCTTCGTAGCAGTTAAAGGCAATTTCCCGGACTTGCCGATCGATCTTAATTGCCATGTCTTCGGAATACTCCGATCGCGAATTCCAGTTTTGGCCCAAAAACACCTCACTGTTCGGACTTTCCAAAGCCACAGGCCCCAAATCCGACATTCCGTAAAGCGTTACCATCTCCCTCGCGAGACTGCTAACTTTTCTGAGATCACTACCGGCACCGGTGTCGATTTCAGCATCGCCATAAATTTCGGCCTCCGCCGCCCGTCCCCCCAAAGCTACTTTAATTCGGTTTAACAGCAAAGCCCGACTCCTCAAACCTTCGCTGTCGAGCATTTCGTCGTCAAGCACAAAGCTCGTAAAGCCTTCGATGCCGCCGGAACGCGGAATAATCGTTACTTTTTCAACCGGGTCGGCATTTTTGAGCATTGTCGCGACTAGGGCGTGTCCGACTTCGTGGTATGCTGTCATCCACTTTTTCTTGCTGTCCAGCAGCGGGTTGAGGGTGAGTCCGATCGTGATCCGGTCGATCGCGTCGTGAACTTCTAAGTTAGTAATCGTGTCTTTGCGACGCCTCGCTGTGAGAATAGCTGCTTCGTTGAGCAAGTTTGCCAAGTCAGCGCCGGAAAAGCCGGGAGTGCGGCGGGCGATCATGTCTAGGGCAACTTCTGGGTCGAGTTTTTTGTTGCGCGCGTGAACTTGCAAAATCCCTAAACGCCCTTTGTAACTGGGCAAATCTACCGTTACTTGCCGATCGAACCTGCCGGGCCGCAGCAGGGCAGTATCGAGCACGTCAGGGCGGTTAGTAGCTGCAATCACAATCACGCCACTGTTACCCTCAAAGCCGTCCATTTCTGTCAGCAATTGGTTGAGAGTTTGTTCGCGTTCGTCATTTCCGCCGCCGATACCGGCGCCGCGCTGCCTTCCTACCGCGTCTATTTCATCGATAAAGACGATGCAGGGGGCATTTTCTTTGGCTTTTTTGAACAAGTCGCGGACGCGGGAAGCGCCGACTCCGACGAACATTTCGACAAATTCCGAACCGGAGATGCTAAAGAAGGGGACGGCTGCTTCGCCTGCGATGGCTTTTGCCAACATTGTTTTACCGGTTCCCGGAGGCCCGATTAACAGAACTCCTCTGGGAATTTTGGCGCCTATCGCGTTAAAGCGTTCGGGTTTTTTGAGGAAGGTTACGACTTCTTGAAGTTCTTCTTTAGCTTCTTCGATGCCTGCTACGTCGTCGAACATCACGCCGGTTTTGGCTTCCATTTGGAAACGGGCTCTGGATTTGCCGAAGTTCATGGCATTTCCTTGAGATTGGGTCGATCGGCGCAGGATTGCCATCAACACTGCCAACACAGCAAAAATCACTAGCAAGTTTACTACTAAACTGACTGCGGCGGCGTTGTCGGCTGTTTGTTTGACTTCAAAGTCAATCTTTTTGGCACGGATTTGCGAGTACAGTTCTCGGTTGTTGTAGTCGAACAGACTAACTGATTGGGTTTGATCGCTTTTTTGATTTTTTAGCCTCACCTTGGCAGTTTTTTGAGTTTCGTCTACTTCGATTTTACTGACTTGCCCTTTTTCTATGTTGTCGATCAGTTGGCTGTAACTCATGGTGTTTGGCGCGCTGTCGGCAAACACCGGGGTCGAGAGCAATATTCCTTGAGAAATCACCAAACTGCCCAGGATGCGCCAAAGATTCCGTCCTGGAATTGATTTTTTAGGATTCTGGCTCGATTTGTCTTTGTTTACAGCTAGATGCCCCAGCCATGCGTGTTTCCAAGAATTTTTCATATTGCTTTGCCCAAGGTTGAAGACTGCCAAGATTGACCGCTTGTGGTTTGTTACGTTCATTTATTTTAACAAGAGGGCGGGTGTTGAATGGGTTTATCTGTCGCTGGTATTTCAATAGGCGCTCAAGATGGCGGGTTTTTAACCGACTGCGACTCAGAAACCGGGTTTTTTACCAAATCTGTCGGCTATTACGCGTCTTTTGGTCAAAAAACCCGGTTTCTCGGCCCCCTCCCTGAACTTACGCATTGCGACTCAGAAACCGGGTTTTTTACCGAATCTGCGGGCTGCAACGAAGTATTTTGCTCAAAAAACCCGGTTTCTGGACCACATCCGTAAATCTAAAATCTAAAATCGATTGACAGTTGCCGATCGAACTTGCTACATTAATCATAGTCGTAATGAGTACGCTTTAGTCACGACAGTTATTGTTTTTAAGTTTTATGGTAAAGATTGTCGGCATTGGTGGAAGTTTGCGGGCTGGCTCCTACAGCCAGTTAGCGTTGAACGTGGCAGCAGAACGGGCGCAGGCCCTGGGCGCGGAAGTTGAAATATTCGATTTGCGATCGCTCAAGCTGCCCTTCTGCGACGGTGAGAATGATTATCTCGATTACCCGGATGTGGAAAAGCTGCGAAATGCGGTTAAGCAAGCCGACGGCTTGATTTTGGCAACGCCGGAGTATCACGGTAGCATCAGCGGTGCTCTCAAGAATGCCCTGGATTTGATGAGTTTTGAGCATTTGGACGGGAAAGTTGCGGGTGGGATTAGCGTTTTGGGAGGGCAAGTTAACAGCAACGCACTCAACGATTTGCGCGTGATTTTGAGATGGGTGCACGCTTGGGTAATTCCTGAACAAATTGCGATCGGACAAGCTTGGAAAGCTTTTAGTCCTGATGGTAAATTGTTGGATGAAAAACTGTCTGAAAGGTTCGACGAATTTGCTCGCAGTTTAGTGGAAAATACGCGGAAATTGCGAGGAATTTCGTAATTGTATTTCAGGAAAAATGCAGTCTTGGACGCAACTGGCATATTATTCGGATGCGTCAGTTGCCATAATTTCTCGATTTGAAGAGGTTTTTTCTATAGTAGAGTACCCTACAATCTGTAATGTTAACAGTCAACAGTCAACAGTTAACAGTTAACAGTTAACAGTTAACAGTCAACAGTCAACAGTCAACTGACTTAAAATGGCATATCGATCATGTCTCCGAAAGGATGGGGTACGTCGATCGGCATTCTTCCGGGTTTTGACTCATATTTGTCTATCCACTTTTTGGCCAATTCCAAAGCTTCCTCCTCAGTCTTGGCATTTTGGACGGCGACGTGGCGGTTGCCGCGGCTATCCCAAACTTCGACGTAGAATACTTTCTGGGATTGAATAATCCAACCTTTATAACTGTCTGCTGGTTCCATAGTTAGAATCCTAAAATAATCGGGCGGGGAGTTCCACTGGCGAGCTAATTGTAAATATTGCTCTGCATAAAATGAATTTTACGGGGGTTTCTATAGTATTTTTGGAAAAAAGTCAGTTTTACGGTTAACCTCATGACTAGACTCCTGAAGCAATTATTTAACTGGAGAAAATATCTCCAACCTTTGGCGGCGACGATCGCGATCGTCCTGATCGCATCGCAGATGGCGGTACTGCCGGCATTGGCGACGGGCGTATACGAAATGCCGGTGTTGTCGGCGGGCGATCAAACTTGGGTGTTTGACAAAGGCGACGTGCTCAGCCGCAGCAGCGAAAGCAATATCAGCAGCGAACTCGACAACCTGGAACAGCAAACAGGTAAACAAGTCAGGTTTGTCACCATCCACCGCTTAGACTACGGCGAAACGGCTGCCACTTTCACCGACCAACTGTTTGAACAGTGGTTTCCGGCAAAAGAAGACCAGACTAATCAAATTTTACTCGTTCTCGACACTGTTACCAACAGCGCGGCAATTCGCACCGGCGAAGGGGTGAAATCCCTGCTATCCGATGAAATTGCCCAGAGTGTAGCTGGGGAAACTGTGCAAGTGCCTCTGCGGGAAGCTAACAAATACAACGAGGCTTTGACAGAGGCCAGTTCGCGCATTGCAACTGTTTTGTCCGGTGAACCCGATCCGGGCGCGCCTGAAGTTGTTGATAACATTCAAGTTGAAGGCACGTTTAAAAAAGCTGAAGAAACCGATCAAGGCAATGCCACAGTTGTTGTGGTTGTGCTGTTGGTGTTGGCGACAGTGATTCCGATGGTGACTTATTTCTGGTATCAAGGTTTTTCGTAATCGGTTGCTGTCAGATACAATAGACTTGCATTGCATAAATCTTTGATAGCTCAACCGCAGATGACAGGCTGATACACACAGATGAACGCGGATAATTTCAAGAATAACGATCGCCTGAATGCAATGCCAGTCTAGTAAGTTGCCGTTTTGTCAATAAATTCTGGCGCGGCTGGACTAATCTTGAACGTATTCTAGATCGCTCAACAATGCAATTTCTGCCCGTACAAATTCCCGTCCCAGATAAGCCGCGTGATCTAACATTGTCACCGGGCTGGGGCGGGTTTCTTCTAGGATTTTGACGCAAAGTTCTTTGGCGGTTCTGCCGCTAAAAAGTGTGACCTCCGTGCGTTCTACTTTGCCACGGGCGGGGATGGGTTTACCAGTTTCGGGATCGACTGCGAGGCCGCGATCGTCGATGATGTTGGTGAAATGTTTGGCACAAATTAAGCTGGTTTCGCGATCGAGGTAGATGATGAAGTAGCCGCCCGGATCGAGGTCTAGGTGGCGTTTGGAGAGGTTGTCATCGATGGCTATGAGATTTTCCAAGGTTTGACTCATGGTTGGTGAAAGGAAGTAGACAATAGCTGTAATTTTTTCTGCTATTTCTAGTTTAGTCGGCTGCGGGACAAGTTTGAGAGTTTTTGGGCGATCGACATTCTCGGCGATATCTGTAGACACGGCAATGCCCTGTCCGGCGCGGGGTTTTTGTTTAAATTAGTATTTTGAACCGCAGAGAGCGCAGAGAACGCAGAGTGAAAGAACAGAGAGAAACAAAATATGTTAGGATTGGCTTGAGTAAGATTTAGTATTAAATTATAGATGAAATTTATAGATTTGTTTTCGGGAATAGGAGGCTTCAGGCAAGGTTTTGAAAAAGTGGGCTTTGAATGCGTTTTTTCCTGCGAAATTAACAGCAAATGCGGAGAAGTTTACACAGAAAATTTCGGTGAAGTTCCTTTTGCCGACATCAGTAACATCAATCCCGCCGAGTTAGAAGACTTTGATGTTTTAGTCGCCGGGTTTCCGTGCCAACCTTTTAGCATTTGCGGCAAAAAGTTGGGTTTTGAAGATACTAGAGGCACGCTCTTTTTCGAGATTTGTAAAACTATCAAAGTCAAGCAGCCTAAAGTTATCGTTCTCGAAAATGTCAAGCACTTAATCCATCACGACAAGGGAAATACCTTAAAAGTAATTATTGCCAGTCTTGAAGATTTGGGATACAGCGTGAATTACAAAACGCTGAATGCTAAAGACTTTGGAATTCCTCAACATCGTGAAAGAATATTTATTATTGCAACTAAAGGTAAACCATTCAATTTTTCTCGGCTTAAAACCCAGTTGACTCCAAAACTCAGGGAATTTTTAGACAATACAGGGGATTTTGAAATATTGGATAAATCCGAGTATACTTTAATTGAGTCTCCGAGAAAGCAAGATTCGGGACTGTTGTTTGTAGGTTACAGAAATAAAGGTACTTGGAAAACTGGCGTAAGGCCGAATACAGAACATTTATCGAGAGTTCACAGACAGCCTAATCGCATTTATTCGGTAGATGGAGTGCATCCGACTATTCCTTCGCAAGAAACATCGGGCCGGTTTTTTATCTACATTCCTGAGCAAGATATGGTGAGAAAGTTGACGCTGAAGGAATGTTACCGTCTTATGGGTTTTCCTGAAGATTTTAAAAGTTATCCGAGTGCGGGGGAAAGTTACAAGCAAATTGGGAATTCGGTTTGTGTGCCGGTGGTGGAGGCGATCGCGCAAGAAATATTAAGTCAAAATTTATTGTCAAATAAAACGAAGGAATTGCCATCTGATACACTCCGAGAATATTTCTCGTTCATTTTTCATTAAACCACTCTAGCCAATAAACTAAAATTGCTCCTGAAGTAATATCTTCTGAGGCATATTCCTCACTGTTTTGATGATAAATGTAAGCTTTCTCATCAGAAGAGTGCGGGCAGAATAAGCATACTCTCCGATCGGCATTTATATTTTGCCAAGCCAGTCTAATACTGCCTTGGTCATCTGTACCTGTAGAGCATTTTGGAAAACTGTTTCCCATGCTATCGTAGCCCTCAACAACTAACTTCATAGCTGTCCTAAAAGCATACTCAGTCGGTCTCAAAATTCCGTACTCATCCTCTTCTTCTAAATCTAAAAGCTCGATCAGACGTTCGACAGTGATTCGGAAATTCAATAAACCGCTATTGCTACTGCTATCAGTAATCTGTTCTTTCGCTACAGTCATAAGATTCAATCCCTTTTAGGCGATCGCCAGTTTTATTTTAACACAGCCTCATGCTGTGAAATTATTTGACAACTTGCTGCGCTATATTTGCGACGGTTTCCATACAATTTGAGATTGCTGTGCTAACAAATCAGCCAGCAAATCAGCCATCTCAGGGTCCTCTTCAGCATAAGGTAGACCTGCTATCTCAGCGTGAGATATAGAGTCAGGAATTACATCTAAACCTAACTCGCGAATGCCACCTACCTCAAGGCGAGCAACTCCATAACAAGTTCTGAATCTGGCAGCACATTCTTCAGGAGAACAAACACTAGCAATGTTTACAGAAATACCCTGTTCATTTTTATTTTTCCGCCAATAGTAAGCTTCAGATTCAACCAGTCCAGTATCCTCATTTATCCACGGTTTGCGAAGTAAAGCCCGGTAGACAATAGCCCTATTAGGTAGTGGTTCAAACTCTGCCTGATTACTAAATTTTTATTCGTTCATGCTTGATTAAACCACTGTAGCCGCTCGACTAATGTTGTTGCTGAAATTACCTTCTCTGAACCGTGTTCATCATTTTTGCGATGATAAATGCGAACAGGTTGCTCGTCATCGTCAATAAACGGACAAAACAAGCGAACTTTACAAGCTGGATTTACACTTGTCCAAGTCAGGCTAACACCGCCTTGATGATCTGTACAAGCTGATGCTTTTGGAAAACTGCTTCCCATCATAGAATGTGCTTCTACAACCAAATTAAGTGCTGTTTTAAAAGCAAAGTCGCTGGGTTTTAAAATGCCGTATTCATCCTCATCATCTTCGCCTTCATAAAGTTCTCCCAGACGTTTGAGAGTGATACTCAGTCCTGAGCGGCTGTAGTTGCTACCGCTATCAGTAATCTGTTCCTTTGCTACAGTCATAAGATTCAATCCCTTTTAGCCGATCGCCAATTTCATTTTAACACAGCCCCATCCTGTGAAATTTGCACTCAAAACTTCCATTGTTGACAGTCGATCGATATTTGTATGAACACGGCACTGCGGTGTCCAAATCCGAATGTATTTGTAGGGATACAGCACTGCTGTGTCCGCGATATTTGCAAGGACACGGCACTGCCGTGTCCCTACCGAAAACCGCCATACAACCACCGATCGATCGGAGGCAATCTTAATTCCCGACTGCAAACTTGTCTTAAGCTGGAACTTGGATTCTTTCGGTGCCGGCAAGTTCAAAGGCTGCGTGAATAGCCTTCAAAGCAGTTACGCCTTGTTCCTCATCCACAACGCAGCTAATTTTAATCTCGGAAGTAGCAATCATTTGAATGTTGATTTGCTGGCGGGAAAGCGCTTCAAACATCTTTGCCGCTACTCCCGGATTGGCTACCATCCCGGAACCGACTACGCTAACTTTGGCAATTTCTGTATCGACTGCTACTTCGCCCCAGCCAAATTCTGGGGCGGCTTTTTCGAGAGTATTTTTAGCAGCTTCGGCGTCAATTTGTGCTACGGTAAATGCAATATCGCGAGTTAATATGCCGTCGATATTGTGGCAGCGCTGCGACTGAATGATCGTGTCTACGCTGATATTTTCCTCGGCTAAAAGTCCGAACAATTTTGCTGCTACTCCGGGTCGATCGGGCAATTGGCGAATTGCTAGACGCGCTTGATTGAGATCCAACGCAACGGCGCGGACTGCGGGCGGTTTGTGGGATGATGAATGCAGCCCTATAGGGGAATTGGCGACATCAAATGCTTTGCAGAGTTCGGCAACGGCCCGATCGCAATCTTCAGCATCGATCGCACAACTAACTTTCACCTCGGAAGTGGAAATCATTTGAATGTTAATTCCCGCATCCGCTAAAGTCTTAAACATCTGCGCGGCTACCCTCGGACGACCGATCATTCCCGCACCCGCAATGCTAACTTTAGCTATTGGCCGCTCTTCTGCTTTCACTTCCGGTTCTCCCAATTCTGGGCGAGAATTCTTGCCGAGGGTGGGGATAATTGCATCTGCAACGGCGGTGGCTTGTTGCAGAGATTTTCGCGTCACGGTGAAGGCAATATCGTTAGTATTTCCTTCATGAATTGACTGGATAATTAAGTCTACATCGAGGTTTTGTTGGGCGATCGCCCCAAACAACCGCGCTGCTACGCCGGGGCGATCGGGCAAACGCAACAACGACACCCCCGCCTGATCCAAATCAAACTCCACCGCATCCACCGCTTTTGCGAGCTCCAAGCCCTCCAAAGGCCGGGGTTGCGGTGGGGGGGACACTACCCGCGTACCGGGGGCGTCACTCCAGCTAGAAAGCACTACCAGCGGCACGCCGTAATTCTTGGCAATTTCTACAGCGCGCGGATGCAGGACTTTTGCGCCCAAACTCGCCAATTCCAGCATTTCGTCGCAAGTGATTTCGTCCATCAATTGCGCGTCGGCAACCAAGCGCGGATCTGTAGTCAGAATTCCGGGCACGTCGGTATAAATTTCGCACCTGTCGGCCCGCAGCGCGGCGGCGAGGGCTACTGCTGTCGTGTCGGAACCGCCACGGCCCAAGGTGGTAATTTCCAATTCTCCCGCGTCGGCGATGCCTTGAAAACCGGCAACCACAACGACTTTACCGCTCTTTAACTGGGTTTGCAGCCGCGCCGGATCGATCCGCAAAATCCGGGCGCGGGTGTGGGCGGCTTCGGTGACGATGCCGACTTGGGCGCCGGTGAGGGAAATTGCGGGCTGTCCCATTTCCTGTAATGCCATGCTTAAAAGTGCGATCGAGACTTGTTCCCCAGTGGAGAGCAACATATCCATTTCCCGCTTGTTGGGATTTGCGGAAATTTCCTTAGCGAGTTTAACTAAACCGTCGGTGGTTTTCCCCATCGCCGAAAGTACGACAACGAGAGAGTTGCCGAGCTGTGCTGTTTTTACAACTCGTCGGGCTACCTCCAAAATGCGATCGACTGTACCAACCGAGGTTCCGCCATATTTCTGAACAATTAGTGCCATAGGACTTACACAAAAAGTGATGCAATAGTTGGTAAAAGTATAGTCATTTATTGCATGACATGGGAGGCGTTGAATCCCTCCCCTTTCACTTTCACTTCGAGCGGATTGACCCGCCTTGGCTGAACTACGCAGCTCCCTATCCCATTGCTAAACGCATTTGGGATTGCTTTTCTGAGGATAATTAAAGTCAGTGAAGGAGTCGCCTCCTCCACTGCTCTCCAAAACGGAACGTGATAGTTTCCCATCATTCCGCTCCT
>NZ_JAUBRI010000006.1:0-170154 GCF_036701795.1 Microcoleus sp. N9_A1 | reverse complement strand
TTGACAGTTGACAGTTGACAGTTGACAGTTGACAGTTGACAGTTGACAGTTGACAGTTGACAGTTGACAGTTGACAGTTGACAGTTGACAGTTGACAGTTGACAGTTGACAGTTGACAGTTGACAGTTGACAGTTGACAGTTGATCGGAGGAAGAAGGAACAAGGAACAAGGAATAAGGAAGAGTTTACAGTTGACAGCTTGCCCGCTCGTTTAAAGAATGGTAAACCGAAGGAAGAATGAAGAATAAAAAATAAAGAATGAAGAATGAAGAATGAAGAATGAAGAATGAAGAATAAAGAATGAATAGGGGAATGTACGGGATGGAACGGATTGAGATGAATCACTCGAATTTCAGATAATTGGTAATTGCTAATTGGTGATTGGTGGTATTATAGATAATGACTTAATTATATAAGGTTGAATATTTATGAGTATTATGATATCGATTGATGCCGATCGCATAAACAGCTTAGATTTGTCTCCGGTGCGGACTGTGATTGAACAGTGGCTGGCGGCTGGGGCGATCGCCCAAAACGAACAACAGCTACAATTTGAAATTGAGTATCCGCGCGAAGAGTTAGATCCGCGAGAAATTTCAGAAATTCCCGAAGTGCGGCTGTGGTTTATTCGCTTGGATGCTTGTTATCCTTGGCTGCCATTTTTGCTGGATTGGAAAGCGGGAGAATTGGCGCGCTATGCGGCGATGTTGGTGCCGCACCAGTTCCACCGCACCCAAGGCATTCAGTACAATCCTGAAGCTTTGGAAATGTTTTTGATGAACAAAATTTTTGTGCTGACTGATTGGTTGAATCAGCAGGGAATTCCCAGTAAATCGAAGTTGATGGCGATGTCGCAGATGTTTGGTTATGATTTGGACGATGCTTTTTTTGATGTGATTTTGCCGCACAAATAAGCTGTAAGTAAGCCCACCTAAATTGTATTTTTTGGGCGGGCGGGACGCCCACCCCACAAGAATTCGCTCAAACTTGACTGTAAAATTTAGATGCTTCACACTATTGTGGGGTTGGCTTCTAGCCCGCCCAAAAAGGCGTAAGGTACGCACTGCGTACCCCACAAATAGCGTGGTAAGCCCTCTTCACAATTTTCTCAGAATTGAGAGCTAGTTTAAATAAACAACGATCGCCCGATTCAATCGATCGAGGAAATTTCCCATGAAAACAGATTACCTCATCGTCGGCAGTGGTTTATCAGCACTGGTTTTCGGAGCTTTGATGGCAAACTCCGGCAAAACCGTACACATCCTCGAAGCTCACGAGCATCCCGGAGGCTTTGGCCACACCTTTACGATGGCCAAAAAATACACCTTTAATGCCCAATTCCACTACGTTTGGGACTGCGGCGAAGGACATACAGTGAATCGAGTTCTCAAAAAACTGAGTCTCGATCGAGATGTCACCTTTGAGCGGTACGATCCGAATGGCTACGACCACATGAGAATGCCGGGGTACGCCCTAGATATTCCCTCGGAACCAGAGGAACTAATCCGGCGATTGTCGGCGCTGTTTCCCGAAGCCAGCGAGAGAATTCGCCAATTCGTCAACGAAGTCGAGAAAACCGGCGCAGGACTAAGAAAACTCGCTCCTCCCGTCAAACCAATAGAATTGCTCAAAAATTTCGGTGACGTATTCTGTGCTGTCCAACACCTCAACAGTACACTTCAGGACGTTTTCGACAAGTTCCAACTCCCGCAAGCCGCCCAAACCTTATTAGCCCTGCAATGGCCGGATTTTTTGCTGCCCCCAAATCAGCTTTCTTTCTATGCTTGGATTGCCTTGTTTAGAGGCTATCAAGAAGGTGCATTTTACCCGACGCAGCATTTTGAAGATGTCATCAATTCTTTAGTTAAAGTCATTGAATCCAACGGGGGGAAGGTGCTGCTAAACCATGAAGTCACGAATTTTAGGGTAACAAACAGAACAGTAACTGGTGTTGAAGCGATGGATTTGACCACCCATCAAACCCATGAATTCACGGGCGACACGGTGATTTGTAACCTTGACCCGAAAAGAGCAGCCAAGATGATTGGAGAGGAACTGTTCTCTAAAAAAGTGCGGCGGAAACTCAACTATGAGTATTCTGCATCTAACTACATGGTGTACTGCGTTGTCAAAGATATCGATCTCCGAGACTATGGATTTGGCAAGTGGAATACGTTTCATTCGGAACACCTGGATCTAAATGAAGCTTTTGCTCAAATGTATGAGCAAAATGATTTTTCTCGTCCGAGTTTTGCAATTACAACGCCAACTTTACTGACCCAAGCGCGGCGGGATTGTCCAGAAGATTGTCAAATTGTCGAATTTCTGACTGTTGCTAATTACAGCTATTTTAAACAGCTTTGGGAGACCGATCGCAAAGCTTACAGACAGAAGAAACAAGAGATTCTGGACTCGATTTTAGATGTAGTTGAAAAACACTATGTTCCGAATTTCCGCAAACACATGGTCTTTCATGTTACCGGAAGTCCGACGACTAACGAGCGCTTCTGTTGGTGTCCTAACGGTAATTCCTACGGTTCCAGCCTGACGCCGCGCAACATGGGGGTCGATCGACTAAATCATGAAACATCCCTCAACAATTTCTATTTCTGCAACGCCTCCTCGGGCTATCCAGGCTTTGCGCCGACATTTTGGACGGGGGCGCTGCTTTATCAACGTTTATCTGGGGATGCGATTTTAGACTAAGCAATGCCAATTAAATAACTGCGATATTTTCTGATTGGGTTGAGTTTTGCGAAACCTACAATTGTCTGATATCTATGAGGAAACGGCAGATAAGACGGCGGTTGAAACCGCGTCTACAAAAACGATGTCCACCTCCGCGGACTGAATAAAATAACGTAATTTTAACCGCACAGTTCTTCAACCCGCGGAGGTGTTCGGCGAGCGAAGTCGAGTCGCGGGTTTTGTTTGTATAGACGCGGTTTCAACCGCCCAGTCTTCTATCTATTTAGGAGTGAACTATGAGAATTGCAATTGTTGGGGGCGGAGCTAGCGGTATGGCAGCAGCCTACTGGCTCGATAAACAGGGGCATCACGTCACTGTGTTGGAAAGGCAGCCGATTTTAGGTGGACACATTCGGACGCTGAATAAAAATGTTGCGCCAAATCAATCAGAGTGCAATGAAATATTAGAAAATGGAGTGCTGGAATTTCCGACTGTGTTTTATAATTTTATTGCTTTCATGCAGGAATTAGGCGTTCTATTAGAACCAGTGCAGATTGGTTCGGCACTATTTTTTAAAGATGGCAGTCACTTTTTGTCTGCGGTTTCAATCAAAAAGAATTTCACGGGAATCCAACGCCTGATAGAATATTTGCGACTTGATAGCCTGTACGCTCGTTCGGCTGGATTTATTTTAAAAATGCGGTTTGCCAAACAGCACGATTTCTACGATATAGCGCTTTCTCAGAGTTTGAAAAGTTCGTGCATCCGCAACGATTGGCTGAAGTTGCTGACGATGTACAGCTACTCGATACCGTTTGAATTGCTCGACGATTTCCCGGCCCAATTGGCGATGCCTGTTTTGTGCGATTATGCCTTGGTTAATTGGTTGAGGATTAAAGGGGGAGTATATTCTTACATTGAAAAGATTCTGGAGCGCTTTCAGGGCGATATACTGCTGAATGCGGAGATTGCCAATATTTTCAGAAGTGCTGATGCTGTAAAAATTGTGTTTTCTAATCAGGAGATTCAGGAATTTGATAAGGTGGTTTTTGCGATGCCACCAGACCAAGTGATGAGGCTGTTGTCTGATCCAACTGATGCGGAAAGGAAGCGGTTTTCGGATTGGAAAGGCAATTATGCAACCACTGTACTGCATTCGGATAGTTCGATGTACGATCGCTACGGTATCCGCAAGTTATCAGAATTTGATTTTTTCGAGACGAACAAAGGGTGGGGCTATAATGCGAGCCTGAATCAGCTTTGCGGCATCTCCTCGCCACGAGAGTACAGTTTAGCTTTTCAACTGCAGGAGTCGATCGCCCAAAAGCACATTATTCATATTCAGAAACATCACACCCCGCTTTACACTGTCGAGTCTTTTCGATATCGAGATGAAGTTATCGAGACTAATGGCGAGAACAACACTTATCATGCGGGAGCTTATTTGGGGGATGGTTTGCACGAAGGAGCCATTACCTCTGCTTTGCGAGTCGCGAAATTAATCGGGTGAACTCAATTGTGATGCTACAAACTCTCGCAAATATTAGTAAATTTCTTGCCGATGCAACACTCTCACAAAAGTAATGATGTCTGCATCAAAAGTTAAACCAATGCGAGAGTCGTCCACTCGGATGCGAAATTAATTTTTGGCGTTGCCTAAGCTGCTACACCACGTGCTGCAGTTAAGTAGACATCATTGCTCACAGATGGGGGCATTGTTGATCCGGCTAACTGAGTACCCTCAAAGTTGGTTCCCATGAACGTGGCCCCGCTCAAGTCGGCTTCGCTCAAGTCTGCATAGCACAGCCTAGCCCAATCGAGGTTTGCCTGCACCAAAGAAACTCCCACCAGATTTGCCCTGGTTAAATCTGCTCCCATCAACTGGACGCCCCGCAACTGAGCCCCGCTGAGATTGGCGGCTAACAAGTTCGAGCCTTCCAAGTTTACCCCGTTGAGTTTGGCTCCGCTCAGGTTGACGCCATTGAGATCCGTCCTGCTCAGGTCGATGCCATTGATGTAAGCTTTGCTGAGATAGATGCCTGTTAGTTGAGCGCCAAAAAGCTTTGCACCGCTGAGTTTTGCCCCTCCACAGTTTGCCCAGTTGAGGTTTGCTCCCGTGAGGTTGGCACCCCGCAGGTTGATGAATTGCAGGTCGGCTGTACACAAGTTGGCGTTCCAGAGGATGGCGCTTCGCAGGTTGCTACCGATGAGTTGGGCGCCACTCAATTTTGCCCTGGGGAGTTTTGCTTTGACGAGGAAAGCTCCGCTGAGATTGGCTTTGGTAAGCTCTGCGTCCGCTAGTCTGGCTTGGCCCATTTTGGCAAAACTCAAATTTGCCCTGTAAAGGTTTGCGCCGTTGAGTTCTGCTTTGGTCAGATGCGCCCGACTCAGGTTAGCTCCTGACAGGTTAGCCCTAGAAAGGTTTATGCCAACCAACATAGCTCCGCTGAGGTTTGCTCCGCTGAGGTTTGCGTCAGCAAAGTCTCTGTTTCCATTTTCGTACTCTTTGAGCAGCTCGGTTACTTCCATACGGGTCACATTCCTAATAGCGGAAATTTATCTAGAAATAAACACTCTTTATAGATATTTTATCTCAAAGGGAGCGGACTGGATCGCACTTTCAAGAAAGCGGACAATTAACTTTATGTTTATACATATACTTTGTGCTTTTTCCAGAGTCCCGACCGTTTTGAGGTCATAGTCTGAAACCCTTGATTTATCGTGGGTCTCTAGTGTGCTTTGGCAAGCGTTGCGATCGTACTGAGATCAGTGAAACCGTTATTCTCAATAGGTAAGCCATCACACACTGTCCGAAGTGTTAATCAATAGTAAAATCTATATTCTTATTGTCCACTGTGGTTAACAGCTTTTTTAAACCGAGACTGCAAATTTGTTGTTGTTTTTGCGCCCGGTGTCTCGAAGGCTGGGATGGTCATAGCTCCATATTTTATCTACGGTCATTTTTAATTAAAATTAGATGTGGAACAACAGCTTAATCAGCGAGAATTTTTCTCGATTGTCTCGCAGCAGTTAGACGATCGTGCTTTTCAATATTTCCTTTAGTCATCGGGGTTAAAAGTAATTTCAGACATTGTACTTCTGAGGAATTTATCGATATGCCTAACGGTAGAGGGTATTCGTTCAAAAGCTAGCGGATAATATACTGCAGATTGTACAAAACTAACAGCGAGTAATAGCTGTATAGGATTACCCCCCTCTACTGGCAGTTAGGCAAATGTGTCAATCTATGTTATGCTGAGTCAAAATTGAGGAAAGATCATGTCAAAAGAAAGAAAAAGCAATAAAGAAGTCAAAAAGCCAAAGAAACAACCTGATGGTGTTGCTAAGCCGAAGGATGACAAAAAAAATTATGGTAGCACGGACGGCCGCAAGTAGAGATAGCTGCCACTCTCGGAATTGCGATTAATTTTGTTTAAATTTTATTAGTATCAATTCTGAATAAATTACAATATCCTATTTTGGGATAATCCGAAAACAGGTTTATTATACCTAGGGTATATGCAGTGCTAAACCCAAAGTACAATAAAATCTGTTTTTAGCCATGAATATGGAACATTCTGTCGCCGATCGAATTTAACACCATTTATTTATACTTGGCAAAAAAAATATATAGCGGTTCTCAATAAAATGAGGTACACACCGCTCGCAACTGATGTCCTATGCCCTATGTCCGCGAGAGCACCTCATGTTGCTGAGAAAGGCTATAGTTCGATCGCCCAAATCTATCACAGCGATATCTCAGTCACCGCAATATTACCCCCAAAACACACGTCAACATCAGTCCCCGCCGCCCGATCGCGCGCTCCGTATTCTCCAACATAATAAAAATATTCTCCCTCCATTTTGTACTCAACCGGCAGCGGCTCAGTCGAAGGCTTGCAAAACACAATTTCCGGTTCCGCACTTCCCGGCGCTAAATGCGGAAAATTCACATTCCAGAAACACCCCGACTTTGGTTCCCGCTTCAGCAAATCCGCCAACACCCGCGATGTCCAACGAGTCGCGACATCCCAGTCTATTTCGAGCGGCCTTTTAATCCGGTGGGAAATTGCGATTCCCGGAATACCGTGCATGGCTGCTTCCCGCACAGCCGCCACCGTACCCGAAATATACACGTCAACCCCCAAATTGCCACCCGCGTTAATACCCGAAAGCACCAAATCCGGCTTCGCACAAACGTGATGAAGAGCGATACGCACGCAGTCTGCCGGTGTTCCCCCTACAGCATATTCCACGGACGATCGCCGATCGACATGAATCGGACTGTGAGCCGTCACTTGATGCCCGCAGCCCGACAATTGCCCCTGCGGAGCCACCATAATTGTTTTGCCGCTGACAGCCTGCAAAAGTGCCTGAATCCCTGGAGCGTCGATGCCGTCGTCGTTGGTTAAAATTATCGTCATTAAAAATGTGTCGGTTTTATAGAACCGATTTGAGAGCGCAGAGGCTGGCAACCTTCTGGTAGCTCTAGCCCAAATTGGTTGTTGGTTGGTGGCGATCGTCAGTATGAGCATTGCCACACATTTATATCATGGCATTAATTGAACAGTTGCCCCAGAAATGTGGCGCGCCACATTTTAGCCCAGTCGCACCTTGATATGACAGCTAAAGCGACTTGTGACGCTTGCCCCAGTGCAGCATTCATGACATCAGTGTCGATGCAAACATCTAATCACATAATTTTTTCCTCAGCTCTCTCCGATGCTTGGTGTTAAAAGTAGCAGATGATACTAACTATCTGAGGCTGAACGTTGAAACTTTCGATCGTGCTAAATTATTAGCTTACGTTATCACCATAAGTACGAGAGAGCCACACGGGAGAAGAAAATATATGATATAATTATGATTCACTATTTAAGTCGAGTTGATTTTCGCTGAATCGCTTACGGTGACTAATAACGCAAGTTTCTAGTTATAAACTGCGGTGTTGCTAATTGCCAGCTTGCTAATCAAGTTTTTTACTCGAATTAGCCATTAGCAGCCTGTTTGAGATAACTAGCAACTTAAGTTAAGAGCAATTAGTGCAGGTGTCATTCATCTCAAATTTAACCCCTATAAAAACTATGAACCAATCTGTAGAAAATGACGATAAGGTTGAAAAAAATAGTAGTTTCCCGCGATCGGTATTGTCAGTTAGTCGAGTAGAATTTGGGCTAAGAGAAGATAACCCAGAGGCCAAGTATTGCCCGCTAAAACTGCTAGTTAAGGACGGAAAACAACTTCCGTCAGGATTGCAAGGCCACGTATTTATTATTTCAGCCACAGGCTCTGTTGACTCCAAATCTCGCGATGATAACAAAGATATTGTATTTCCTTCCAGTGATGGTTTCACGCCATTCTACAACGGCGACGGGATGGTTTATCGCTTTGATTTTGACAATCTTGAGGAAGGAGTATTTCTCACAACTAGAATTGCTACAACCCCCTGTTACTATGCCGACGCAGCCACAAATAAATGCCAGCCTAACCTGAGATTTAAAAATCGCGGCATCATGCGAATGTCTGACCAGTTAGGGATTCGCAATCAGCTAAACACCGGATTTCTGCCCATGAAATTTCTTCAGGAAGACAACGAAAGACTGCTGATAACTTGGGATATAGGGCGTCCCTACGAAATTGATACAAAAACGCTGGAAGCAGTCACGCCCGTGGGTTGGGATCGAGATTGGAGAGCCTTTAATCCGCTATTAGCCAACCTTCCCTTACAACCGCCTTTTCCGTTTAAATTAGTTCAGACTTCAGCCCATCCTTGTTTTGACGAGAACACAGGGGAAATGTTTACTGTCAACAGCGGGCGATCGCTCTCCACTTTTATTGCTCAATTGCGTCCAGTCCTCTATTGGGCACTCGGTTTGATTGACAGCATCAGATATCCCTCCCAGCGACGATTTCAGAAAGCTCCCGACCAAAAAAACTTTTTCCAAAAATTAGCAGCAGCCTTTAAACAAACAATTCATTTATTATGGAGTCTGCTGCAAAGTTTTAATATATTTGCCAACTTTGTCTATGTGATTTCCTGGGATGGCAAAGAAAAGATTAATAAATGGCAGGTAACGCACCCCAATGGTTGCCCGATCGCAATTAAACAGAGTATGCACCAGATAGGATTGACTGAAGACTACGTGGTGCTGATGGACACTGCCTTTAAATTCTTACTAGAAGAAATACTTCCGGCGCCAAACGAGCCAAAATATGAAGAAATAGAAAAAAGGCTGAGAAACTTAATCGATCGACCGCAATTACCCGACAGTACGATCTACATTGTCCGCCGCACTGACTTGAAATCAGATGTCAAGAAAGTGGTAGCGCGACAGGTTGTCATTCCCCGCGAAACCACGCACTTTCTCACAGACTATAAAAATCCGAACGATCAAATCACGCTGCACTTAGCGCACGTATGCGCTTGGGATGTAGCTGAATGGATTCGCGAGATCGATTTCAGCAACTCAGACAACAATGGAGGCTTACCCCATATGTTTGGGATGACAGTAGGGCCATTAGATATTAGTCGCATGGGATGCTACGTACTCGATGCTAAGGATGCCAAACAAATCAAAGTTGCCAGAAGCGATTTGACAGGAGTTTATGCAGACAACCAGCCTAACAAATATTGGCAGGATACTCAGACCAACGGTAAAGAATATTGCAAATACACTTGGGGACCAGCACTTTATGCTTACCGGGAAAATCCGCCTTCTGGACACTTTGAAAATATCTACTGGAGCTTTTTTGGATGCTGGGAAGATATTTTCAGTGAAGAAGGATTCCAAATGTATCAAAACTATAAATATCGGGAAATACCAGCCGATGAAGTGCGCCAGTTGACCAAAAAAGGCATCAAATCTAACTTGTTACGACTGCACATAGCAGATCTGGATACCCTTGAAGCAAATGAAAATCGGTTGCAGATTCAAGACGCATACGAATTTGACACAGGTTATTTCGGCAACTCGCCGCAATTTGTCCCGCGCGCGGGCTCAACAGGCGGCTCAACAGACGGCTATATTGTATGTGTAGTTTATAATGGTACAGATGAGCAACCTGACAACGGCAATGAAATCTGGATTTTCGACGCTGCGGATTTGAAGAGCGGCCCCCTATGCAAACTCTGGCATCCACAACTTAATTTTGGGATTTCCGTACACACGACTTGGTTGTCCAAGATTGGCAAACGGACGGCTAGTTATAATATTCCGGTGAAACAAGATTACGAATATTTAGTCAAACAGCAACCTCAAGAAATTCAGGAGTTCTTTAATGAGTGGGTATATCCGAAGCGAGAACCAAAAGACAGCGGTGACTGTAGCGTTAGTTAGCTCCGCAAGTCAGATTGCTAACTCAAAAGCGATCGCTGTTTCAACTGACTAGCAGTTGGCGCGATCGCTATATTGTATTTTATATATGATGGCACTGATATCACTTCAAGATTAAGACACCTATGTTAGCAATTCGCGGATATAAAATTACTTCACAAATTTACCAAGGGTTTAATACTGTTATTTATCGAGGGATCAAAGAGTCAGACGGACAGCCAGCGATATTGAAAATCCTCAAAAATGAGTATCCTAATCTAGAAGAAATCACCCGTTTAAGACAGGAATATGAAATTTCCAAAAACCTTAATATAGAGGGTATAGTTAAACCTTTAGAATTACAAGAATTGGGAAACCGCCAATTTATCCTAATTTTGGAAGATTTTGGCGGAATTGCTCTCTCAGATAGCGAACAATTTAAGCAGCCACAAATACGAGATTTTCTAGCGATCGCGATTCAGGTAGCATCTACCCTCGCTCAGTTGCACGATCGTTGCATTATTCACAAAGATATCAAACCCCAAAACATCATCGTCAATTTGGCCAAAAATCAAGTAAAAATTACCGATTTTGGTATTGCAACCCGCCTGTCTAAAGAAAATCAATCCCTCAGCCACCCCAACTTATTAGAAGGAACTCTTGCCTATCTATCCCCAGAACAAACAGGTCGGATGAATCGGGCAATCGACTACCGAACGGATTTCTATTCTTTAGGAGTCACGTTTTATGAAATGCTAACAGGGAAACTGCCCTTTCCGACCACTGACGCCCTCGAATTAATTTACTCCCACATTGCCATTCAACCCGTACCACCAGCAAAAATTAACAGCCAGATTCCTCAAGCAATTTCTGAAATTGTGATGAAATTGATGGCTAAAACTGCTGAAGAACGCTATCAAAGTGCTGAAGGTTTGAAATTCGATCTAGAACAGTGTTTAACTCAATTAGAAACTACAGGGAAAATTGACAACTTTCAAATTGGTCAAGAAGATTTATCAAGTCAATTGCAAATTCCGCAGAAACTCTACGGTCGATTTGAACAAGTTCAGACACTCCTAGCCGCCTTCGACCGCATCAGTAATGGGACAGCGGAAATGATGCTAGTAGCTGGCTATTCAGGCATTGGGAAAACTGCTGTAGTTAATGAAGTTCACAAACCGATTGTCCGGCAGCATGGCTATTTCATTTCTGGTAAATTTGACCAATTTAAGCGCAACATTCCCTACGCTTCTCTGATAGAAGCTTTCTCGGATCTGATGCGCCAGCTATTAACTGATAGTCCGCAACAGATAGAGAATTGGAAACAAAAACTCTTAAACGCATTAGGCCAGCAAGGCCGAATTATTACAGAAGTTATTCCCGAAGTTGAACTGATCGTTGGCGAACAGCCGCCCGTGCCAGAAGTGGGAGCAACTGAAGCTCAAAATCGATTTAATCGGGTGTTTGCCAGCTTTATTCAAGTTTTTACTCAACCAGAACACCCGCTGGTTATTTTTCTAGATGATTTGCAGTGGGCTGATTTATCGTCGCTCAAGTTAATTCAACTGCTAGTGACTAACCCCGACAGCCAATATCTACTGATGATTGGTGCTTATCGAGATAATGAAGTTAGTCCGACGCATCCTTTGATGCAAACTTTGAAAAATAATCAAGAAAATTCAGCTAATTTAACAACAATTACTCTCGCACCTTTGAGTAGTACAGATGTCAATCAAATAGTTGCCGACACTCTTAGGGAAAGCCAAAAATCCCAAAGTCTATCCGCTCTGCTATTTAATAAAACTCAAGGCAATCCTTTCTTTTTAAATCAACTGCTAAAATATCTTTATGAAGAAAAGCTGTTAGCTTACAATTTTAATAGTCGCCAATGGGAGTGGGAAATAGATGAAATTCAAGCGATAGGAATTGCGGATTATAACGTTGTCGAGTTAATGGTAAAGCAGATTCAAAGGCTGCCGGAAGCAAGTCAAAAGATTTTGCAGTTAGCAGCTTGTATCGGCAGCAGATTTTATTTAGATGTTTTGGCGATCGTCAATGAAGAATCTCCTGTAGAAACGGCAAATCAACTGTGGTCTGCCCTAGAGGCAGGTTTGATTCTCCCCTTGAACGACGCCTACAAAATTCCGCTCTTTTTTGACCGCGAATTGGCACAGATGCACCTTGACGATATCGCCAGCCGTCAAACTGCATCTGTGCAAATTCCTTACAAGTTTTTGCACGATCGCGTACAGCAAGCAGCTTATTCTCTCATTGCCGAAGACCAAAAAAAATTAACTCACCTCAAAATTGGTCAACTGCTGCTGAAAAATACGACCCCATCTCAGCAAGAAGAAAACATTTTTGCGATCGTCAATCAACTGAATATCGGCAGCGAGTTCATCACCGAGCAGTCAGAAAAAAACCAACTCGCTGCCCTGAATCTCGCCGCAGGTCGGAAAGCTAAAGCAGCAACAGCCTCCGAAGCGGCTGCCAATTATTTTAATGCGGGCATGGAACTCCTGGCAGCTTCTAGCTGGCAAAGCAATTACGAACTCACGCTCAACCTCTATATAGAAGCTGTAGAAGCAGAATACTTGTGTACCAACTTCGAGAGAGCTGCTGCACTGGCAGAAATAGCGCTGCAACAGGCAACAACCCTGCTCGAAAAGGTGAAAGTTTACGAGCTAAAAGTTGAATTTTATATCGCTCAAAACCAGCTATCCAAAGCCCTTGAAACCGGACTGCAAGCGGTAGAGATGCTCGGAGTTTCCCTAACTCCTCTGCCCAGCGAGGGCAGCAGTTCCGTGCAGATGCCGAGATTAGAAGAGTTAGAAAACCTTCCCGAAATGACCGATCCCTATTTGCTAGCAGCTCTGCGAATCTTGATAACGGCAACGGCCGCTGCTTCGATCTCAGCGCCTTCAACCTTTGTTCAGATCGTTTTAACGAAGGTCAATCTTTGTGTGGAACGAGGTCATTCAGCTCTGGCAGCGATCGCTTACGCAAATTACGGCATAATTTTGTGCGGGCCGATGGCAGACTTGGACGCGGGATATTACTGCGGGCAGTTGGCGATTAAACTCCTAGATATTTTTCCTGACAACAAACTCAAATGTCGAGTTTATGCGCCCTTTTACGGTTTGATCTCCCATTGGAAAGAGCAGGCTAAGGAAAGTATTGCACCGTTAGAAGAGGCGATTCAAGCCGGTTTGGAAACGGGAGATTACCAATATGCAGGCTATTGCGTACTCCACTCTTGTACCAACCTATTCTTGAGCGGCGAACGCTTAGAAATTGTCGATGTAAACATTAGCGAATATATCAAACTTTTAAATAAAATCAAACAGGAATTTCCGCTCAATTTCATTAAGGTATGGCATCAACTGACCTTAAATTTGCAAGGATTATCATCAGATAAAATGCTGCTGCAAGGCAAAAGTTTTGATGAAGCAGCGATGCTGGTATATTTGCAGGAAACCAAAAATGCAACAACGCTGTTATTAGTTTACCAGGCCAAAGCCTTTCTCTGTTATTTATTTAAAGATTATTCCCAGGCTCTTGCCTGCATTTTGGCAGCTCACGAACACCTCAGAGGCGATAGCGGCATGATGACGTTTCCCGCTCACTACTTCTATTATTCGCTGATCCTGCTCGCTAATTACAACAGCGCTGCGCCGAGGGAGCAACAGCAATATCTGGAATTGGTAGAATCTCATCAGGAAAAAATGAAATTCTGGGCGCAAGACGCGCCGATGAACTATCAGCACAAGTACGACCTGATCGAGGCAGAAAAAGCGCGGATTTTGGGGCAAAATGAGCAAGCAATTAACTTGTACGAAAGAGCGATATCGGGAGCGATAGAGTACGAACGCCTGGAAGATGAAGCTATTGCTAAAGAACTGGCTGGAGAATTTCATTTTGCTTGCGATCGCGAACATATGAGTCAGTTCTATCTGAACGAATCCTACTACGCTTATATTCGCTGGGGAGCTACGGCAAAAGCCCAAGATTTAGAGTCAAGGTATCCAAAAATATTTGGGAGAATAACAGCTCAAAAAAATCTCGGTCTTGATTTTAATACCACGACATTAACAACAGGATCTAGCTTGGAAGGATTAGAGCTACTTTCTGTGCTTAAATTTTCCAAAATCATCTCTGGGGAAATTGTTTTAAGCGAACTGATTTTACAATTTATGAAAATTGCGCTCAATAATGCTGGCGCTCAAAAAGGATTTCTGATTTTGAATCAGTCAGAAGGTTTTGAGATCGCAGCCGCTGGGGAAGTTGAGGACAGCGATATTAATGTGTTGTTATCTCCCCAGATTGAACTAGAGCAAGTTGTTCCCTTAAGCGTTATTTATTATGTGGAAAAGACTCTCAAAACTGTCGTTTTAAATAATGCTAAGGCTGAAGGAGCTTTTAGAACAGACCCTTATATCAGGACGCATCAACCCAAGTCAGTCTTATGTATTCCCATCATCAATCAAGGCAAAATGATGGGTTTACTTTACTTTGAAAATAATTTGGCAACTAGCGCTTTCACTCCGACGCGGCTGGAAGTTTTAAAACTGATATCTTCTCAAGCAGCAATCTCGCTAGAAAATGCCTTACTTTACCACACGCAGGAACAAAAAGTAGAAGAGCGCACTGCCCAACTCGCCCAAGCAAACCAGGAAATTAGCGGCCTCAACGACAAACTTAAAGCCGAAAACATCCGCCTCAGTGCTGAGTTAGAAGTCACGAAACGACTGCAACAAATGATCTTGCCCAAACAATCAGAACTTGATAAAATTAAAGGATTAGAAATAGCTGGATATATGCAACCTGCCGATGAAGTTGGTGGCGACTACTACGACGTGCTAACCCAAAATGATCGGGTAAAAATTAGCATCGGCGATGTTACGGGACATGGTTTAGAAAGTGGCGTATTAATGATTATGGCGCAAACCGCCGTCCGCACTCTCCAACAAATGAACGAAACCGATCCGGTGAAGTTTCTTGATGTGTTAAACCGCACCCTTTATGCCAATATCGAGCGCATTGACTCGTCTAAAAACATGACCTTGGCTTTGTTAGATTATCAAGATAGTAACCTCACCATCAGCGGTCAACATGAAGAAATAATTGTAGTCCGTACTGATGGTAACATCGAACTGATCGATACAATGGAACTCGGCTTTCCTCTGGGATTAGAGGAAGATATTTCTGGTTTTGTTTCCCAAGTTCAAGTGCATCTTAATCCCGGGGATATAGTAGTGCTTTACACAGATGGAATTACCGAAGCTATAAATATAAATCGAGTGTATTACGGCATAGAAAGATTGTGCCAAGTGGCGCAAAAAAATCGCCACAAAACGGTTGAAGAAATTCGACAAGCAGTAATTGATGATGTGCGGCAACATATTGACAAACATAAAGTTTTTGACGACATTACGTTGGTAGTCCTAAAACAGAAATAACGCAAGTTGGTAATTGGTAATTGGTAATTAATCATATCAAGTCCGGTTGCACCGGACTTGTATAGTGGGGGTGTAGTCGATCGAGAGTGCTATCGCCCAAATCTATCACAGCGATATCTCAGTCACCGCAATATTACCCCCAAAACACACGTCAACATCAGTCCCCGCCGCCCGATCGCGCGCTCCGTACTCTCCGGCATAATAAAAGTATTCTCCCTCCATCCGGTACACCACAGGCAGCGGCTGTGTCGAAGGCGGGCAAAACACAATTTCCGGTTCCGCACTTCCGGGCGCTAAATGCGGCAAATTCACATTCCAAAAACACCCAGACTTTGGTTCCCGGTTCAGCAAATCCGCCAACACCCGCGATGTCCAGCGAGTAGCTAAATCCCAATCAATTTCGAGCGGCCTTTTAATCCGGTGGGAAATTGCGATGCCCGGAATACCGTGCATGGCTGCTTCCCGCACAGCCGCCACCGTACCCGAAATATATACGTCAACCCCCAAATTGCCGCCCGCGTTAATCCCCGAAAGCACTAAATCCGGCTTCGCACAAACGTGATGAAGAGCGATTCGCACGCAATCAGCCGGTGTTCCTCCTACAGCATACTCAAATTCTGATCGGCGATCGACATGAATCGGACTGTGAGCCGTCACTTGATGCCCGCAGCCCGACAATTGCCCCTGCGGAGCCACCATAATTGTCTTGCCTTCTACAGCTTGCTTCATTGCCTGAATTCCGGGAGCGTCTATGCCATCGTCGTTGGTTAAAATTATCGTCATTGAAAATTTGTCTGTTAGTAACGTTATTGTGTCACTGGCGGGCGAGTCGAGGCAATCTCAAATTGTAGGGTGGCGCGGGGATTGTATCGGTGTCAGTCGATTTTAGATTTTAGATTTTAGATTTACTCCACAGATGAATCTCGGAGATTGAACAACAGCCTAAAATTTTTGAGCCCTCCACGCCGTACTTTAGTGGCTCAAACCCGTTATCTGCGCCCAGGAAGAGTTACTAATTCTATATTTACTTACTGTGCAACTATAGCGGTTCTCAAAAAAGTGAGGATAGCCCTATGCCATAGCCCTATGCCATAGCCCTATGCCATATCCCGGAAGCGTACCTGATATGAGAGATCGAAAGGCTATATATTTTACTTTCGCGTACATCAGGCGATCGACAAACCGATTTCTCAATTATTGTATAAATACACACTTATTTGTAAGTAATATTACGCAATTGGCCATTGTGACAGCCGATGATACCGAAAGTTGCAATAACGGATAGTTAGCCGTGGAATACCTCAGCAACAGTCATCCTAGCCTTTGCGGCACAACCAAGTTTACTAAAACTTTAAGAATAAACCTCGCACAATATTGTTTTGGTAAAGGTAGCAAAAATGTATATACAAATACCTTTACATGATAGATGATGTAAATAGACACCAGAAGAAATCAATAAAGTCAATCCCCCCAACGATATAAACGAGGTATTACTCTTATGAAAACCAACTTCGCCCAACCACTAACCGCCTGTATAGCTACCGCTGGTTTAGTTGTTGCTTCTTCATTACTAACTGCAACGCAAGCCCAAGCATTCAGTTTATCTGTGGCTCCTCAGTACGGTACGACCAACGGCATTGGCACCGGCGCTACTGCAACATTAGACTTCAACGTTGTCCAAAGTGGAGCCGATTTGCTCCTGAATTTGGGGATCACCAATACGACTGGCACTCAGGCTACAGCCGGTGGCGCAACCAACTCTTCTCTCGTTGCGGTGGCATTTGACGTATTGAGCGGCGTTAGTGCATCGGTTAAATCTACCGCAGGCAGCACTTTTACAAAGTTTTGGCAAAACGTTGATATTAGTGGCTTGCACAATGGTTTCGACTATGGCATTAGCACTCCGCGCAATAGCTTTAATGGTGGCAACGCTAATGGAGGCTTATATAAAAATCAGTCTACTTTGGTTAGCTTTTTGCTAACTGGCAGCAGTCTGAGTGCGTCTCAGGCAGAAAATGCTTTCTTGACGGGATTTCAGAATGGTACGCTCAAGGCAGGAGTTCGCTTCCAACAGGTAGATGGGTCTAATGTTGGTACCAGTGACAAAGTTATGGCCGGAGTTTCGGCTGATGCTGAGCCAGTACCCGAACCAACTACTATCGCAGGTATGGTAATGGGGTTGGGAAGTTTAGTCGCAGCCCGCCGCAAGCAGGCAAAAAAAGCTCTTGCTTAAATTTTCTCAGGGGTGCAGGCCATCCATCTGCAGAAAAGAAAAGCTCGTCCCATTTCTAGTGAATTCAGGTTAACTTCTAGTATCAACTCATAAGAGCCAGCGCAGCTATAGTGCTTCTGGCTCTTATTTTTGCTCTACATTTTGTCATTAAGTAGAACAAAAAATTTGCGATGCCAGAATTTCCACAAAAATTGACCTAACATCCCAAATTCCCCAAAAAATATCAACCAACTTGTGGTAAAGTTTTGTGTCGATCGCCCGATCGAATTATCAGCACAAGTTCAGTTAAACGCGATCGCAGCAATGTTTTTACCAATTCTACCCTTAGCTCAAGCAATTGCCGCACCTCCCACCCAACAGCAACTGATTATCCAGCCAGAAGTTCCCCTACCGGAAAACGAACGGGATGTGCAGCCGCCGCCGCCAAGCAGCAGCCCGCTGAATACTGTGACAGTGCCCCAGCAAGTGCGCGTTTTGCCGGGAAAACTCGACAACATTCCCGTTTTCAACAGCAACAGCCCGGAAGTCGTGCAAACCGAAGGCATTTTGCTCTCCACATTTCCCCAAGAAGGCAAACAAGTACCTTCTGCACACTTAAACTTTCCCTTCAAAGGTCGATTTGATATCTTCGCCCACCACATCGCCAAAGCTAAAAATCGCGCCGAAACTCGCACCTTATTTCAAGGAATAATTGTCTACAATCCGAACTCGGAACCTGTTACTTTAAATGTCTTGCAAGGAGCGACTTATTTAACTCGGCCGGATGCGTTGTTTGTCGATTTGCCGTCGTATTTAGAAAATCGATTCGGCACGGTGTTTGCGGGGCCTGGAAGCCGGATTACGAGCGATGTGCTGCGGGGGTACAGACAAGCCATTTTGCCCGCTGCGATCGAGATTCCGGCCAATGAGAGCCGAATGCTGATGAATTTGCCGATACCTGTGGGGAATATCACGCCTGCTTCCAACGGGCGATCGACTTTGATGCGAATGTCGAGCAGCAATTCGGTTTATGTTGCTAGTTTAGCAATGTTTGCTCCTCCAACTAAAAATGGAGTCGAACAATCTCCGACATTAGAACAGTGGGAAAATATTTTAAACACCAAAGGTTTAGCGGGGCCGAGAGATTTGGCACCAACTCCGCAAGACGAAAATCCGCTGCAAAAAATTTACGGGCGCGTGGCGGGAGTAGCTGAAGGTTCGGAGTGGAAAGCTAAAATTACTGATAATTATAGAACCGATTATTTAACTGTTCCCAAGCGCGGCGAGTCATTTTCCTATGCTCTGAGCACTACGGATACGGGTACTTTTGGAACTGGTCAAGTTCAAAGCGCTAAAATGTTAGCTCGCTATCCCGATACTGCTTATTTTGCTCACGGCAATTACGGGATTCAATACAACTTAGCTTTTCCGCTTTACAACAAATCTCGCGAGTCTCAATCGGTGAGTATTAGAATGCAAACACCGATTAAAGCAAATACAAAATCGGGTGGATTGATGTTTTACGATCCGCCGGAAAATCGGATATTTTTCCGAGGTACGGTGCGGGTGATATTTAATGACGATGCGGGCAAGACTTTGACGCGCTACATTCACATTGTGCAGCGCCGGGGACAGCAGGGGGAACCTTTGGTGAATGTGAATATGAAGCCGGGGGAACGCCGTTTGGTTCAGGTGGATTTTTTGTATCCGCCTGATGCGACGCCGCCGCAAGTCTTGACAGTGCGATCGAGTAATTAGTTTGTAGTCAGTAGTCAAAGGTTTGTAGTGAGGACTTTAGTCCGCATCAAGAAAAACTAAAATGTAGTCCATTTGGCTTTTTTTACCTGCTCACGCACTTGCCCATGTAGCACTCTCATCAGCTCTTCTATCACTCCCTGTGTTCGCCACTGCAAGTAAAGCCAATATACGGCCCTTGTAAGGGGCCAATCCTTGGGTAGGTCTTACCAATTGCAGCCATTTTTTAGTTGATAGAAGATTCCATCTAAGATTTCTCTTTTTGTCCAGTTACATGGTTTTAGTTAGCTTCTTCCTGGGCAATATCTCATGTAGTATGGGTTCAATTATTTCCCATTCTGAATCCGTTAGACTGCTACAATAAGGCATGGCTGCTGCTGGATAATGCTTTTGCGGTCACGTATAACAGCGTAAAAGATGTCAAACGGGTTTTATAGAGGCTCAAAACCTTTGCACCTTGGTTGTTCGTCTCTGGCTAAATTTGGGAATTCACCAATAAACCTACTATTTTTCAAGCTGTGTAGCCTCGTTTTTCCACTGCGTACACTTTTTCAGCAAGCCCTAAGTAGAAATCATTGACAAACGTCTTCAGATGAAACCCTTGCCTGAAAAGGCTTTCAGAGATAGCGTGAAAAGTAAGGACAACATCCGTTGCACCAAAAAGTCGCGCCACTCCGTTCTTAGATTGAACCCGATCGCCTTTGACCAGTTTGTTTGGTTTAAAATATAATAAAGTTTTTCCTGAATCATGAGAAAATAAATTTTACTGGCATATCTATAGGGGAACATCCATCATGGCAAGAAGTAGTAGCGGATTTTGGAGCGATTTCTGGAAGTTTTTAGTTCAGGGAAATGTCCTTGAACTGGCAGTTGCCGTCATCATTGGTGGAGCCTTTGGAAAAATCATTGATTCTTTAGTCAAAGATATTATTACTCCCATTCTTCTTAATCCTGCTTTAACGGCTGCGGGAGCTAAAGACCTGGAAAGTTGGGCACCAGGAGGTATAAAATGGGGTGTTTTCCTGGCATCTGTAATTAGTTTTGTGATTATCGCCTTTGTTATTTTTCTATTACTCCGAAGCGTAGAATCTGCAAAAAAAAGATTAATTCGTCGGCAAGCAGCAGAAGCAGAAGCAGAAGTTGCACTTGTTGATGCTGCTACTCTCAACCAGGAAAAGATGACAGAAGTTTTAGAACGCTTAGCAAAAGCATTGGAATCGCGTGGTATTTAGAGCCTACGTAAGTAACCAAACGAAATTAATTAGATAAAGACTCTTTACGTTGTAAGGCTTTCAGGGGATATTTTGTGTGATTAATTTTGTACAACTACTTAATACTTGATTTTTAGGGGATGCAGGCAAAAGTTTAGGCTGTTATCTCCTTTTTTGCACACTCACACTAAAGATATTTCAAAAGCCTTCTTTGCGATTTCGTAACCGGCATCCTGAATCCAAAGTTTGGTGGTGATAAACAGTATTTTTCATAATTTTTCTTTTACGTGTTTCCGAATTGCGTGCTTTTTTAACGCTGAGAAATTACACGTTATTAACGTTCAATTTGGAGATGCTTTCTTTATTATCGAGGGTATGGCTGTAGGCATAGTTCAGGCCTATAGAACCCATTTGACATCTATTCCAGACTTATTACCACAACTAGGTTTGGGGCGAATCAGTAGAATTCTAAATTTAGGCTAGAATAGTTGCCCTGTAAGGATTTTACAAAAGATGTCAAATGGGTTCTATAATAATAAAAATCCTTTTTGCAATACTGAGATGTTCCCGACTGAAGTCCTGACTACGAACCTCAGAGTAAGGTTTGTAGTCAGGACTTTAGTCCTAATTAAAGTGTCAAAGATTGAGGATTTGTCTCAATCAATTTAGCTAAATCTTGCAAGAAAGATGCAGCGTCAGCACCGTAAATCACTCGGTGATCGCAAGTAATATTCACCTGCATTTGGCGCTTCACTCCCATCAAGCCTTCCTCGTTTGCTACTACTTGCGGCCGCGAAGAGCCGATCGCCAAAATCGAGCCTTGATTCGGCGGCAAAATCGCATCAAACTTATCTACTCCAAACATTCCCAAATTGGAGAGAGTAAAAGTGCCCGTGCTGTATTCATCGGGTTTTAACTGTTTGGCGCGGGCGCGATCGACTAAATCCTTCCAAGTGCGCGAGAGCGAATAAATATCGAGGCGATCGGCATTTTGCAACACCGGCGTAATCAAACCGCCACCATCCATCGCCACCGCTACCGCCACATTAATATCAGCCCGGTGTTGAATTCCCGACTCCACATAACAAGCATTCAGCAGAGGATGTTTTTGTAAAGTTACTGCTACTGCTTTTGCCAGCAAAGCCGTCATCGTGACGCCTTTCGACTTAATTTGTTTGTAGAGTTTGTCCAGATTGTCAGTAGTAATTGTATAGCCGACGCGGAAACAGGGCACGCTCAAACTTGCTTCCATATTGCGGACTACCGCATTTTGCAGCGCGTTCATCGGTACTCTGTTACCCGAAAGCGCCACTGCTGGGACTGGTGCGGGTGCAGGTTTGGCTGCTGCGGCTGCGGGTGCTGCGGCTGCGGGTGTTGCCGGGACTGTGACTGGTTGCTGAACCGGAACAGGTTGGGCTTTACCGGCAGCAGCTTCCACGTCTTCTGCGACAATCCGGCCGTTGGGGCCGCTGCCTTTGATCGAATTCAAATCTACTTTAAATTCTTTGGCTAACTTGCGAGCACGGGGAGAAACAATGCTGCGGCCGTTTTGGCGGCTGAGGTTTTGCTGCAAACCTGCTGATGCGGTAGCTGGGGCTGGGGCTGGGGCTGGGGCTGGGGCGGCTGGGGCTGGGGCTGGGGCTGGGGCGGCTGGCGCGCCGGCTCCTTGTTTCTGAGCTTCTGCGATTTCGGCTTCTGTTTCTGCGACTAGGGCGATCGCAGCTCCCACGGTCGCAACTTCGCCGGCTGGTACAATAATTATTGCTAGATAGCCTTCGTAGAAAGACTCGACATCCATGTCGGCTTTGTCGGATTCAACCACGACTACGGTTTCGCCCTTTTCTACTTTGTCTCCGGCGGATTTGACCCAGGAAACAATTTTGCCCTCTGTCATGGTAGAGCTCAGGGCTGGCATGAAAACTTCGCGAATCATCTGTAAAAAGTCCTTGTGAGTTGGTAATTGGCGATCGGTAATTGGCGATTGATAATTGGCGATCGGCCACCGGCAATACTTATTATTATGCCAGTCTCTCGCATTCTTGATGTGTGACTGTTGACTCAAAATCAATTGCCAATTACCGATCGCCAATTACCACTTACCAATTTCTAAATATCACCTCGAATTTCTTCGACTATGCCGTCGCGGAGGAGAATTTCTACTTGCATTTTTTGAATCAAGTTTTCTCCCAGGCCGACAGTGAATGTGCCGTCAATTTGACCTTGACTCACTTCTTGTTCCAGGTCTAGCACCTGCACTTGCTGAAGCTGTTGCAGGTTTTGGTTTTTCTGTTCTAGCAGTTCGCTTTTTCTTTGATTCACCTGCACTTGAATGTTTTCTATTTGCTGCATTACTTGCGGGCCTGGGGGCTGCAGGTTTTGCTTTTGGATTTCTGAAACCATCCGCTGCCCTTGCATTTCTAACTGTTGTAGCTGAGAGTCTATTTGGTTGATTTGGGCTTGGAGTTGCTGTTGAGCTTCTTCTTTCCAGCGGGGAGTAACGACGACTTTAACGTTAATCGATCGCTTCAAGAGTAATTGTGGTTCCATAAAGTTGTTGCTTGTCAATTAGGAATTAGGCATTAGTCATTAGTTGGTAAACATGAACTAATGGCTGAGGACTGAGGACTCGGACTTGGGACTCGGGTGTTGGGATAATTTTTTCTTTTCCATTCCCCAAGTCCTGCGAATATTTCAAAACATCTCGTCAATCATATCGCGGTAGTGTTCCGTCACAACCGGGCGCTTAATTTTCAGGGTCTGGGTCAACATTCCATTTTCCATCGAAAATGGCTCCTGAATCAACCGGAACGGGCCGATCCGATCGTCCGCGCGGTATCCAGGGCGATTTTTCACCTCCCGGTTCAACTCTTGGCGGAATAAGTCTTGAATTGTCTTGCTATTCCAGTCAATTTCCTGTAATGGGGGAGTCTGAGTTTCGCCCCATTTGAGTACGGCTTCTGGATTGGGGACAATTAAGGCACCGATCGATTTCTGGTCTTGGCCTACTACGATAATTTGGTCGATGTAGGGGCTGCGGACGCAGGCATCTTCTATGGGCTGCGGTTCGATGTTTTCGCCGTTGCTGAGGACGATCGTATCTTTGGCCCGCCCGGTCAAAACTAAGTCGTTTCCCGGTGTCAGCCAGCCTAAATCGCCGGTGTCAAACCAGCCTTCGGGGTCGATCGCCTTGGCAGTCGCTTGGGGATTAAGATAATAACCTGCCATAATTTGCGGCCCCCGCGCCAATACCAAGCCGCGCTGGCCTGTGGGCAGTTGCTGTCTGGTTTCTGGGTCTACTATTTTAATTTCCGTATGGGCGATCGGCTGTCCTGCGGAACCTTTAAGATTGTGCCAAGGGCGACGGACGGTTAAAACCGGGGACGTTTCGGTTAAACCATATCCCACCAACAAGCCGATATTAGCTATTTCAAAGAAATTGTCTAAATGCGTTGCCAAAGAACCGCCGCCGCTAATGGCCCATTTTAAGCGTCCCCCTGTAGCTTCCCTGACTTTTTTGTAAACCAATTTTTCGGCGAGGGCGTGTACGGGCGACCACAGAATGCTTTTGGTGCGGGCGATTAGTTTTTCGGAAGCAGAAGCAGGTTTCAAACTGAGAGTTAATCCTTGGAAAATGCGGCGGTTCTCAATGTATTGCTGGCTGGCAGATAACAGGAAATTCACCAATTTTTGTTTCTTAGGTGGTTGTTCCCGAAACTGCTTTTGTACGGCCTCGTAAATCGATTCCCAGAGGCGCGGAACGCTGACCATGTACTGGGGTTTGTAAGTTTTAAAGTCTTGTTTGAAATAGCGAATATTGGTGTAAATTTGCGTGCATCCTTGGGAAAGCAGGAAGTATTCGACGCTGCGTTCGTAGGCGTGCCAACTGGGCAGAATACTGAGGACGCCGTCGCCGGCTTCGGGCTGGAGAATTGTGCCCAAGGTGTTGAGTTGGTGCAGCAGGTTGCCATGAGTCAGCATGACGCCTTTGGGTTTGCCGGTGGTGCCGCTGGTGTAGAGGAGAGTGGCGAGGGTTTGAGGCTTGTGGTTGGAGGGTTTGAGGGGACGGTTGGCCCCTGTAGTCATCACTTGAGAAAATTTGACTGTGCTTAGGGTTTGGCTGGTTTCCGGTTCTTCCTCGGACAGGAGGACGATGAGTTGAATGGGCAAATCAGGGAGGCGGTGTTGCAGTTTTTTCAGTAATGCCAGGTTTTCGACTACCAAGGCGGTGCTGCCGCTGTCTTGGATGATGTACAGGAGTTCTTCGGGGTCGGCGGTGGCGCCTCGAACAACATTTGCGGCCCCGGCCATCATGATACCTTGGTCGGCTATCAGCCAGCGGGGGCTGTTGTCGGCGAAGAGGGCGATGCGGGGAGGGACTGCTTCTTCGGGATTTGGTTCGATGCCTAGGGCTTGTAAGCCGGCGGCGAATTGCTGGATTTGTTGGTACAGGTCGGTGTAGGTGAATTTGATTTCGGGCTGGCTGTGGGGGTCGTGGAGGGCGACGGTTTGACCGAATTTTTGTTTGACGATCGCCCAAATTTCGGGTATCGATTGGATGGAACTGTAATCAATTAGGCGGTTGAGGTTCGCACGATCGCGATCAGTCATTTCAGATGATGTGTAAGATGGTGGGCGGTTCATAAGGTATCTTCCTGAGTTTTCGGAGATAAAATTATTGGCTATAAGTTGAATATGAGAGCTATTTTAGAACTTTATGGCAGTATCGTGACAGTTTGCCAACCTGCCATTGTCTATTTAGAAAATTAGAGAGGCAAGATGATAAAATTTATAGTTGCACAGCAACACATTAATTTATCAAGGTTGATCGTAGTTGCTTTTAGTGCGATCGGCCTAGCATCATGTGGAAATAAACTGTCTGTGAAGGCCGCAGAAGTGCGATCGGCAAACAAAACATTTGCTGATTGGTGCCGCCAAAAAGCCGATTTGAGTCCTGAAACTAAACATACTGTTGATGTGCTGTTGGAGAAAGCGGGGACTACTGATTGTGTTGAGGGCGATCGGAAACTTTCAAGTTTCACGACACTGTATCTCACCAACAATAAAATCAGCGACACCAAACCGCTAGCATCCTTGACTAACCTGACAGAGCTCTACCTCGGCAATAATCAAATCAGCGACATCAAACCGCTAGTAGCATCTTTGACCAAACTGAATCGGCTCGTCCTGTACGAGAATAAAGTTAGCGACATCAAACCGCTAGCATCCTTGACTAACCTGACTGTGATCTACCTCGACAAGAATCAAATCAGCGACATCAAACCGCTAGCATCCTTGACTAACCTGACTGTGCTCTACCTCGGCAATAATCCAATCATCGACATCAAACCGCTAGCATCCTTGACTAAACTGACTTCGCTCAGCCTCGATAATAATCAAATCAGGGACATCAAACCGCTAGTATCCTTTACTAACCTGACTCGGCTCTACCTCGACAAGAATCAAATCAGCGACATCAAACCGCTAGCATCCTTGACTAACCTGACTGTGATCAGCCTCAATAATAATCAAATCATCGACATCGAACCACTAGCATCATTGACTAAACTGACTTCGCTCAGCCTCGACAACAGTCAAATCAGTGAGATCAAACCACTACAATCCTTGACTAACCTGACTTCGCTCAGCCTCGGCAATAATCAAATCAGCGATATCAAACCGCTAGCATCCTTGACTAACCTGACTGTGCTCAACCTCCTCAACAATCAAATCAGCGATATCAAACCGCTAGCATCCCTGACTAACCTTAACTCTCTCTACCTCGACAAGAATCAAATCAGCGATATCAAACCGCTAGCATCCCTGACTAACCTTAACTCTCTCTATCTCGACAAGAATCAAATCAGCGATATCAAACCGCTAGCATCCCTGACTAACCTGAAAAAACTCCATCTCAACGGAAATCCGATCGCTCCTGAAATTTGCCCTCTCAAACCAGAGTCTATCTGTCAATGGGAATGATAAATTCAACTTCAGTCAGGGGGAGATTGTCGGGAAGGTCGATCGTAATTTGCATGATCGATAGTACCTTTTAATTTCAATTGTCTCTGAAGTGCGATCGTTACAGATTCATTAAACTTTGATTCATGCGCTGTATTCTTCAAGATTAAAACGAGTATATCTGTCAGCACTTTAACATAGCTGGGTGCTTAGGGTACACCTTAACCCAATAAAATTGAACTCTTGTGGAACAGGCATCTTGCCTGTTCATGAATCTCATGCAATATCTCAGATTTAAGCGACCTTGCGCGGTGCATCAACCATCGGCGCAGTACCAAACAAATGTCTGAGATAACTACGACTGAGCTCCCGGTTCCAGCGCCGCAAACGCACCATCACTCGTGTGAATGTAAAAGTCAATTCCAACACCAAAGAAAGCTGTTTGAGACTAAGTGAAGTATTAAACACATCGTTACCGTGCGTGCGTTCAATCTGATGGTGTTTCAGCAAAGCAATCAGGTTTTTGGTAGAGCCTTTTAGTTGATTGAAATAACTCTGGGAGAATGCCCAGCGACTGAAACCCCAAAACTTAGCCAAATGATTGAGTTCATCCTGTAAAGGCTGGGAAATTGCCTGTTGCAACGCTCCAGTTGAGTGTACCATCAACCATAAATAAACAGAAGTAGCTCCCCACTCGGTACTCAGGCGACTAATCACGTGTTTATAGGTATCTTGCCAAGCGTCACCTGTGGATTGACAGCCATTCACAGAGTTGGGTTTTACTTGCAGTTTTTCCCCTGTAAGTTGCTGGTAAATTTTCCTAAATGTCGGGCAATGTTGGCGTTCTTCTTTTTCCCAGACACCTATCTCTAGAATGTTGCCATTGTCATCAAAAATTCCTCCCATAAACCGCGCCATTTGCGGGTAAATATGCTGTAAGTAGCACCAGCTTTCTCTACCGTAGCTGCGGATGGGAGCTTCAATTTCTGCCGCACTTGCCAATATTTGCAAAAAGATTTCTGGCTTGACACCAATAATTTGGTCGCGATTGATTCTTTGCCAATCTATGGGTTCCCAAGGGCGGGGATGCGGGGTGGAAAATTGCTGGGGTAGATCGGAAAGTCGATCGCTCAAAACTTCCAATGACATATAATGGTCGATGAGCGAGTTAATCCTGGCCCGACTTTGCAAATAGCGAGGGCTTTGATACTGATTACCAGCCAAATCAATTGTATACACCTTACCAGTAGCTTTCATTGTGTCTGCCTGTTCGTGACTTTTACAGCTATTGTGCAAAAGGCATTTGGGAAGTTGCAATGAGTAACGTGCAGGCTGCTCAATTACTAGCAGTTGCCTCGACTGAGCCGAACTCAGGTGAAACGGCCTGAAGTAGGGTGAACTAAGCAACACATGATACGGCTAAGATATGCGGCAGAGTAGGCTTCCTCTAATAAATTGTCTATACTTCAGTCTTGACTAATTCCATAAGTAGAAAGTTGGTGGTGCTGGCATTGCAAAAATTTTTGATTTTTAGAACCACGTAGCACGTCTAAGCGGTTGCACATTTAAACTGTCATACAAGCATTACCCTTGTTTTTGATTGGGCGACCCCATTTAATTATTAATTTTCCTTGATTTAAGAGGTGATGCCATAAATATTCTAGCTCTGAAATTAATATAAAAAATCGATTTACAATAATATATATGTATCGAGTGCCATACTAATTTAATTAAGTTATAGTCGGGTTGTTTTCGGGAAAATTATAAATGAAGATTAGGCATTTATGTCTCAATTCTTTTTAGGCACTATTCTTTAGATATCTCCCAAATATTCCCCTTATGTGGGAAAAGAACATAACAGACTTTTTTTTAAACATAAACATGAGCGAGATACTGAATTATATTGAAGAGAATCATCAAGAAACACAGCGATTACTTGGTCTACCCTATGAACAGTTACAACAATTACTCCCAAATGCCGAACGATTTTAACTTTAGCATACTTTGGACTCTCGTTAAAATGGGCTTACCCTAAATGAAAAACCCGGGTTCGATTTCTTAGGATTAAACATCAGACAATTCCCTGTTGGGCAAAACACATCAGGCAAAGTTAATGGCAAAATCCTGGAACTTCACACTATTATCACCCCCAGCAATGAAAGTCACAAAAGACACTACATAAAAGTTGCACAAGTAATAAATAAGTCGCGTGGGTTGGGAGCATCTCATATTTGTAAAAACACTTATTCTGGCTCTTTCCTTCTTCCTCTTTCCTCCTGGCTCATGACTCCCCATTCCAATTTCTAGCTTGCCTGCTTTCATTGAGATGCTCCAGTTCAAGAATGGGAGTACGCCTCGAAATACCCGTAAAAGTGTCTAAACTACTCAAGGGACAAAAATGGAAATGTGATCACTGCGATAACTACTTCAAAGATAGAGGTTGATCACGTCATCCCCAAATCGCAAAGTGGAAGGGAATCGTATGATAATTGGCAATGACTCCATCGACATTGCCACGACACAAAAACTGCTAATGATGGCAATCTCGGTAACAAATCTAGCTGCAAAAGTGCTAAACCTAAGCCAACAGTGGAAGGAAGGCTTTGGGCGTGGGAAAACGATATGTTGGTAACGACTTACTGATGACAACAGCCGTTTTATTGAGGAGCGGAATGATGGGAAACTATCACGTTCAGTTTTGGCAGTGGAGGAGGCGACTACTTCACTGACTTTAATTATCCTGAAAAAGGGAATGAAGATGCTAGGGATGGAGCGGCAAAACGATACCTCTGGGCCAGAGGTATCCGCCTCGAAAGAAGGAAAGTGTGGGGAGAAGACCCCCTCTACTATTGACGATGCACCCTGAGATAGCAAGTGGACTTCGATGAACCATGAATTAGAATCTCCGTCCGCGACGGTCGGGGAGTATGTCAAGGATGTCGAAACAGCCTCATCAAAGAACCGAGAAAAGGTACTTATGCCGATCGCGCCGCAAAAAAATTCTCCTCCCTCCTCCCCTTTCCCCAACTCATTCACTGCCCGCGCCTTGCCACTCACCAAGCAATCTCACGCACTATTCCCCTTCCCCTCTCTCCTTTGGGGCTAATCGCAGTTTCCGTAATTTATCTTAACTATAAAACTCAAAACTCAAAACTATTCCCCAGCCCCTATCTCCCTTCAGACAGAGGGAAGCCTTCGTGATTTCCCTTATTATAAATATAAGGTTAACTTCTAAGTACCCTTGTTAAAAATAAATTTTGCAAACAATAGGGGAAAAACTAATGAATACTCAAGAAAACGCGATCCACACGGACAGCGAAAATCAAGTCACGCTACCAAAATCTAGGGAAATATTGCTCGGCGAGGAAACAGAAAAAGCCCTGGGTCAGCAAAAACAAGAAGATGCTCAAACTATGCGCGCTGTCGAACAGTTGAAAGAAGAACTTCAGCACAAAATAGATGAAGAATGCCATCACAAGGTAGATTAAAACTAATAGTCTTTTTTTAGCGTGTGGGTAAAATGTGGTCTGGCCCACACTCCCCTTGGGAAGGCAGAAGGCAGAATTAAATCAAAAGATCAAAAGTATTTTTTTTTATTGCTTAAAAAAAAGTCTTGGGTGTATGGGTGACCATACACCATTTTTTTTACATAAATACTTCATTACAACCAGCATAAAAGGTAAAAACCACAAAAATTAAGTAGGAAAGTGGCAGTTGCTTCAAGACCGAAAATACCTATTCCCTATTCCCTATTCCCTATTCCATTTGTTATTCATTCTTTCTTCCTAGAGGTAGAGTGCAACGCAGCTCCTAGTTACCTATGATGAGTTTAAGTAAAAAATGTCAAATTAGATACACATAGGGAGAAACCGATGAGCGTTGAAGATAGAGCAAAGGCAACTGGCAAAAACATCGAAGGCGCTGCTCAAGAAGCCCTAGGCAATGTTACTGGCGATCCGAAAGATAAAGCAGAAGGCAAAGCCAAGCAAAAACAAGCTGAAGCTGGTCACGCGATCGAAGATGTAAAAGATGAGCTCAAAAAGAAACTAGACTAAGCCTCATACTAATTGAGAGGGTCAATCAACCTGACCCTTTCAATTATTCAACTTGTTTTCAGAACGGAGGAAAAAAGGTGAGTTTATTGCAGCAGAGTCGCAAAGTAATTGCGGGCTTACTCTTGGTTTTAATGCTGGCTGTTACGACTGCCTGCGCGCCCAGCATTAAAACCCAAAAACCGACTGATGTACCTGTAGCAATTGGCGGCAGTCAGGGTTATTACGCACAGCTAGAACGTGGCAATACCCCCGCAGGTCAAGATTTTGGTCAATGGGTAACAAAGACGGCTCAGGGTCTGGTTCAGGATGCTTACGTGCGTGACAATAATAAATTGGGAGTTGTAATTACCCCGCAAGTCCGCCCGACTGAAGTGAAAGATTTGGCGAAATCTTTAGCACAAGGTTTTCACCGCAATTTCCCAAATCAGGATGTAAGTGTTTTGGTTTACGCTCCTGACAAAAAACTGATTTTGACTGCTAAGTACGACCAGCAATCAAATCAGATTGAATACAAGTCTTGACCGGGTTAGCAAGCTTAAATGATAGCCGCGTGGCGGTTTAATATTCCGTAGTTTTTTGAAGGCGAAACTAACTCAATTTAAGACGGAAATGTTGTGTAGATTGGAAGAGAGTTACCATGAGTAGCAGCGATAATTACAAGCGTCAAATCATGAACGATTTAGCTCAGGGCGATCGAGAAATGATGCCGGAGACAACTGGTGAAGATTACGAAAACTTTGACGATTTTGCTCAGAGAACTTCGCCTGCTCAGCGCAAACAATTATTCGGGCGTTCCCTGAATCACGACTCCCTCCCGCCGGCTCAGTTGGAACCGGAATTGCAAAAGGCGATCGCCCAAATTAAGCCAAACGAACGCGACGATGTAGCGCGGGAATTCTTCAAGCATTTGGGCAAGAGAGGATTGGATGATCGCCAATTGGAAAAGCAGCTAGGACTTTCTACCCACCACGCCAGCCGCATGAATGCTGACGATGTTACCAAGCTGGCCTCGTTTACCTATCACAATCACCCAGATATTTTCCGAGAAGTGCTAGCAGAACAGCCGAGTTTGATGAAGTTTTTGGGAAATCCCGTTGTTGTGGGTATCTTGGGAATAGTTGCGGCTAAATGGCTCAACAATCGCAAATAGTCTCTGATTCAGACAAGCTTAAAAGCTGATAATACGTGCAGTGCAGCAAATAAGAGGACGATCGCCGGGGCGATCGTCCTTTTATATTTTATATCTAGTCCTGTAAAATAACCGCGATCGTGTTTGTCGTTAAGACTTTAGTCCTCAGAATCTGAGCAGGACTAAAGTCCTCACTACAAACCTTTTTTATTGAGTCGTTTGAGGCAAATTTATATTATATTAAATTCTCATGATTTAAATCTTAATTATTAGGTTAGTAGGTGTTCGGGTGATTAATACCCCAGGCAAATTACCGACTACGAATTACCGATTGCCAATGGCTAATTATTGCTCAAAGCTAAAAAAAGCTGGACAGCAGTCAACAGCGGCATACCTGACACTCAGCAAAATTAAATGTAGGATTAAGTGTTGCTGTGAATCAGAAAAAAAAGATGAACGTATCCACTATTTGGCGAAAACTCCGCAGCCAGCAAGCCTTGTGCTTGGCTGCACTCCTGGCAGGTTGCCTGGTATTTATCGGTTGTTCCCCCGCGCAGTCAGCGGCTGGCAATTCAGTCGATCCCAAGTTTAAAGAGCAAGTCTTGCAGGTTATCCGCGAAAATCCGCAAGCAATTTTAGAGTCGGTACAAGCGTACCAGCAACAGCAGCAGCAGTCTCTCAAAGCAGCGCAGCAGTCATTTTTGCAGGACATGAAAACTAATCCCAAATCTGCGATCGGGGATTCTCCCAGCACGGGTTCAGCTTCGCAGCAGATTGTACTTTTAGAATTCTCTGACTTTCAATGTCCGTTTTGCGCGCGCGCTCACGATACTGTCAAGCAGTTTATGGCAAAACACCAGGACAAAGTTACTTTAGCTTACAAGCATTTACCCTTGACTTCTATTCACCCTCAAGCGCTGCCAGCAGCTAAAGCAGCTTGGGCTGCTGGGCAGCAGGGCAAATTCTGGGAATATTACAGCGCTTTGTTTGAAGGACAGAAAGAGTTAGGCGAGCCATTGTACACATCGATCGCCCAAAAGCTCAATCTAAAATTAGATAAATTTAACACCGATCGCAACAGCCCCGCCGCCGAAGCCGCTATTGCCAAAGACGTGCAACTCGCTCAACAACTAGGTATTGAAGGCACTCCCTTTTTTATTATGAACGGCACAACTTTCTCCGGGGCGGTCGAGCTTTCTGAGATGGAAAGCATTCTCGCATCTGTCTCGAAATAAGTAATTCCTGACTCTTGGAAACCGAGTATAAAAATGCGTTCCCAGCCAAAGCAGGCTGGGAACGAGAAAAACCAGAAAAACTCGAAAAATCTTTGATTAAACCGCAGCCAACTCTGGAGTCGGACGCTTGCTGTGGCGGATACCCTCGATCGCGCCTGCGTAATCCTTCGCCTTAAACACAGCAGAACCAGCGACGATCGCATTTGCGCCCGCTTCCAGAACCTGCCAAGTATTGTTCCCCTTCAAACCGCCATCTACCTCAATCCAAGGATCGAGGCCCTTGTCGTCGCACATTTTACGCAACTGGCGAATTTTCGGCAAAACAGCCGGGATAAAACTTTGACCACCAAAGCCGGGATTGACGCTCATAATCAGCACCAAATCGCACAGTTCCAGCACGTACTCGATCAACTCCAGCGGCGTCGAAGGATTCAGAACCACACCAGCCATTTTGCCCAATTCCCGAATTTGGCCGAGGGTGCGGTGCAAGTGAGGCGAAGCATTATGTTCCGCGTGAACCGAAATAATGTCAGCACCGGCCTTAGCGAAGTCCTCGACGTACTTCTCCGGCTCCACAATCATCAAGTGGACATCGATCACCTTGGTAGTAACGGGGCGAATTGCCTCAACAATCAGCGGCCCGATAGTAATATTAGGAACAAAGCGACCGTCCATCACATCTACGTGAATCCAGTCAGCCCCAGCTCGATCGACAGCCTGAATCTCTTCTCCAAGACGGCTAAAATCTGCTGATAATATGGATGGAGCAATAACGATTGATTTTTGGGATTGGGTCATGGCTAAGTCTGTTCTCCTGTCTGCTGTGCTGTATCCAGTTTATCAAAATACGAGTCTCCGGGTCGAAAAGTTGTGAATAATAGGTAGGGGCAGGTTTAGCGGAAAAATTTTGCTTCTAACACACAAGTTTTGTGCAAAACCTGCCCTGCTCTCCGAATTTTGGTTTACGATATTAATTTTCCGTCTAACAAATAACTTTTGTGCAAAACTAGACCTGCTGCAAATTTTGAGTAGCGAATTATGAAAAATACAGATCCCTTAGAAAATCCTGAACTCGATCGTGCAAGTCTGTTTGTATTAATGATCCCTGTCATCGGCTTTTTCCCCGCCCTGTGGACTCTTTACCGCCGTCAGGGTAGTCCCGAACGCAAAGCCATCAGCCGCTTGGCAATTGCCCTTGCTTTTAGTTGGCTCTTAGGACATATTCTTTTAGAAGCTGGAGCGATTTCTGCGGAATCTCCGACACTTCCCATGTTATTAATGAGTAGCCTGCTAACCACCAGCTATTTCATCGTTGCTCTGGGACTGATGGTTCGCCTCTGGAAGCGTCAACCGCTATGGTTGCCCGGAATTAGTCGCGTAGCCGAGCAAGTAGTAGGCAAACATTTATCATAATTTAGGGTTCTTTTAAGCCCCTACCCTATTGATTGAGTGCGTCTTCAGCTTGATACTACATATTGCCATTATCTTTTTTATTTTTGTTGTGTGTGAGGAAGCCAGTGCCAGCTCAAAAAATTCCTAATCAAGACCCTATCCAACAATCAACTGCTCAACCTGCAACCAAAAAAGCTTCCCAGCCCCATCGAGGCCGCTGGCTGGGTTTTGGTTTTGGTTTGGCTGGAGTAGCAATGCTCTCAGCCACAGCCGGAGCATTGCTAGCCGTCTCCCTTTCTACAACGCCACTTCAGCAACAAAAGTTGAGCCCTGAAGAAGCAGCAGTATTTTCTCAAGGCGACATGGCAAAGCTCAACATGAAAATGCCGGAGCTGACTCGCCCAGTTAATATTTTAGTTTTAGGACTTAAAGTTCTGAGTTCAGACATCGACGGCCATGCCGATAAGGAGCTGGGATACGAGGTCTGGCAAAACTCTTTCAAGGGGTTAACCGATACCATGCTATTGGTTAGGTTTGACCCTCAAAATAAAAAGTTAAGCGTGCTTTCCATTCCGCGAGACACCCGCACCTATGTTGAAGGCAGGGGTGTTGTGAAAATCAACGAAGCCAATTACTACGGCGGCCCGGCTTCGTCAGCCAAGTCAGTCAGCGGACTCTTAGGCGGCGTGGGAATTGACCGCTATGTCACAGTCAATATTCAAGGAATCAAAAGTTTAGTCGATGCCCTGGGTGGCATTACTATTAATGTCCCTAAAGACATGAAGTATACCGATGAAAGCCAGCATTTATATATAGATTTAAAGGCTGGCAAGCAGAAACTAAACGGCGAACAAATCGTGCAATATTTGCTTTACCGGCACGACGATTTGGGCGATATCGGGCGGGTGCAGCGCCAGCAATTGTTGATGCGGGCTTTTGTGGAACAGGAAGTTAATGTAGGTTTGCTGTCTCGACTACCGAAGATTTTATCGGTGATTCAGTCTCACCTTGACACCAATTTGAGTATAGAAGAATTGGTAGCTTTGGCTGGTTTTGCTACTCAAACCGATCGCGCTGGCGTGCAGATGTTGATGGTTCCCGGTAAATTTAGCGATTCTAAGGACTACAAGGCAAGTTTTTGGTTGCCCGACCAATATGCCATCGAAACTATGGTGGCGGAACATTTTGACTTCGGCCAAAATACTTGGCAAATTGAGAATGCTGATTCGACTTTTCTGAATGTGGCGATTCAAGATAGTACCGGAGATCCATCGGCTGTTGAAGATTTGGTCAATACTCTGACTCAAGCCGGTTATCGGAATGTTCAGGTTTATAAAGCTTGGCCCGAACCGCTGGAGGTAACTACTCTAGTAGCTCAACAGGGCGATATTAAAGGTGCTCAAGCGATTCGCCAGTTTTTGGGTTTTGGAGATGTGCTGGTTGAGAGTACCGGTTCTTTGCAGTCGGATGTGACAATCAGATTGGGTCAGGATTGGTTGGAGAAAAAGGCTCAGTCCGGCGGTGCGGCTAAGTCTTTTTAAACTGGATTATAACTGGGGTATTTGTAGGGACACAGCATTGCTGTGTCCTCTTCTTTTGTGTTGGTAGAGATGGAGGCGATCGCTTTTTTGTCGATTTACTGATACTATCTTTTTTGGTGATGATGAATCACGATCGCAAGACCGATACTGCCCTCCGCAATCACAAGTGAAACAATAATCAACAAGGGAAAGCTTAAGATATTTTATAAAGGTAGGGTTGATGAACAAGGGTGCTAAAATAGACCGACAGCGCGAACATCAGGCAAATGAACGCACCTTTCTGGCATGGTTGCGAACTTCACTCGCTTTAATTGGTTTTGGGTTTGCGATTGCTCGGTTCAGTTTATTTCTCCGTCAATTTCAAGCTACAGTAACTCAGCAAGAAGTTTCCTCTCCTCCCTTCTTCAACTCCGAAACTTTAGGGCTGAGTCTGGTCGTTTTTGGGATTGCGGTGATTGCCTTAGCAGCATGGCGTTACAATCGAGTTTTCTGGCAAATTGAGCGAAGTGATTATCGCCCAAATCGTGTGCTAGTTTGGATTCTGACGGGAGTTGTGATGATTTTAGGAACGTTAAGCATTCCGTTGTTGCTATGGCGAGATCGCGGAAATATAGCTCCCACTTCAACTCCTAAAAATTCTCAATTGTAAGTTAACCAGATCGCTTAGCTAATGTGAAAATAACCCCAACCATATCATTAAGATTTTGTGGAGCTAGATTGTCTATGGTGTTAGAGAGATGGGGAGAGGATTTGACGATTTTGGCTCTGCTCGTCGAGATATACAATTTAAATGCAGTACAACTTACAAGCGGAAGCAAGTGAAATGAAGCCATCGCACCCACAACAAACCTAAAAAACTCCCCACAAAATAAGAGATAAAATCTGACCAACTAAAGTGATTTCCCAAAATCAGCCTTCCGGGTAAAGTAGCTCGCATTGCTTGTAAAAACGGATGTGTCCACAGTTGGAGAAACTCTACTCCGCAGGTAGCTAGACACACAGCTACAGCCGCCCTAATTTGCGAAAATCGCGGCAAGATCAGAACTACCAGCAAAATCCAAAATACCTCATAAGCTATGCTCCCAAAAGAGTCGTTGAACCATTCCGGTGCAGGGCCGCGAGAAAATCTCACTATGTAACCTAAAGGGACAATCCCGATTATACTGATGAGCAGGGCAATTCGATATTTTAAGAAACGGCGATCGGGAGAAATTGGGGAAGTCATTAAATTTGAGACAGGTTTTTTGTTCACTTTAACGCTTTTGCTGTAGTACGGTTTCTACTAGCACAAGGAAGAAGGAAAATGCAATAGCGGGACTCAGACAAAAGTTATCTTGAAAATAGGCTCAAACCCAGTCGTCAAGGCAAATTAATGTCTCTTCGTCTTTTTCCTTTCTGCGACTAGGAATGTCTAATAGTTTTTTGGGATCTTGTTTACACTCATCAATCTTGCCTTTTATATCAGCTTCTCCAACATGAGATTTATCTTTATTAAACACTTCTAAGTGAGCGGATTTCCCGAAATGTAAATTATCTACATACCAATATAGGTCTGTAGCTACTTCGCGGTAGATAGCTCTGCCATGATACCTGGATGAAGTTTTTTCAAATTTGTCTTTTTCTCTTAGTATAGTTTGCTCATCTCTGGGAGGGTCATTAGAAAGTTCATCATATACTGAACAGCTTAAATTAAATGTATGTTCTAGCCAATCTTCAAGCGCAGATTTATTATCAAGACCATCTAATTTTATACAATTTACTTCATCATTATTTTTAACGATAGTAATTAAGCAACAATTAGTAATATGTGGATGAACAAGGCGAAAACTGGAATTGATAAAATTAATCAATAAATAGGTTGAACTACTGTTTTGTAATTTTCTCTCAGCTATTTCTGCTAATGATGTATCATTTACAACCTTGTACTGTTCATTAATCATCAAACAATCAAACGAGTCTGTTGAAGAATGTACTTGTTCTTTACGCCATTCTTTAGGATTTAATTTATTAAAAAAAACATTCTTGAAGGCTAGTTTAAGTGATTTATCTTTAATTTGATTTAAGCTTTGATTAAAATCAGAGCCTTTTACCGCTTCATAGTTGACAAATAATTTACTATCCTTATATATCTGTTTATCTTTAATTTTTTCATTAATCAAATCAAAAATAGCTTTAAAAAATATTACTGCTTCTTTGAATTCGACATCATTAAGATACTGTCCCTCAAGGGATACTTCATTAATAAAAATTTCCATTTTAGATTCCAAAAAGACGTTCAAAATCTTTATCCATTTGGTCAAAAAATCCTTTAGGCCATTCTTCAATTCCTCCATTAGGTTGAACAGGGATTTGTACAACTGGTGGCTCTGAATTTAGCTGTAAGTATAATATATTTAAATTTTCATGGTCAATATTTTTATCAAGCACAGCTATTCGCAAGGCATTTAAAATATGATCGCTATGTGATTCAATAAAAACTTGTACGCCACAAGTGCTAACCTTAGCTAGAAAGTGAGTTAGTCGCGATTGCGCTTTTGGGTGTAAATGCGCTTCTGGGTTTTCTACAATTAATATTTCACCTTTTCTAGCAATTAATCCTGAAACAATAATTGGCAAAATGCAATGGTATCCAAAGCCAACATTAGCTGGTTTATAACGATCTTTTGAAGCGTTGGTATTAAATAAAGGTTCTAAAATGTTACTTATTGATTGTGATATTTCTACTTTAGCTCCCTCAAAAACATAACTTAGCCATTCTTCTGTTTGATTAGATAATGTCTTTGCATTGTCTCCTAAGCACAACATATCATTAACTAAATGATTTCTTTTTGTATAAAGCAAATTTACGGTAAATTCCCCTTTTGCACCTACATTAGGAAAGTTTTTCAAAGTGGACTTGAAATAAAATTCTTGTGGGCCAATGCGATCGGCTGAAATGTAGTGCATATGACTAAAATTGAAAGATTCATCTAAGGAATTCAAATAAAATTCCTCATCTTCTATTAAAGTAGGGCTAGAATCATTAGGTATTAAATTATTTAATGAACAGTCGCCCAATCTTTTTGGTTTATTATCAGTATTTGAGTATTCATTTATATTAAAAGAAGTATTGTCTTTTTTAAAATAGTTTCTCTGTATCGTAGTAACAGAATTGTCTAAATTAAATTTATTACACAAGTTAATCTCGCTGATTTCTGCCACCATATCATCATCTAAATTTTCTCTTAATAAATATTCCATACATTTATGAATAACTTTATTGGGATGAACAATTTCATAGAAATAATATTTAAGTACAATGGGTTCATCTCTTGAGATACTACTATTTCTAACATCAACAAAATTACCCAGTCTTATACAACTTCCATTCAACAGAATTTTGGTTGTCACTTCACTATGCTCAATGGATTGTCGCAGTAAAAGCAAAGCTTGTAAAATAGTAGACTTCCCCCGCCCATTTATGCCTGTTAATAGGTTAATCTGTCTTAAAGGAAAATGTATTTCTTCTTTAAAGCACTTAAAGTTTTTTAACTCTATTTTAGTTAGCATTTTCTACGTCTCCTAAAATATCTTGTGCCAATTTAAAGCGAGTGATAACTTTAGATTTGCTACTCGTGGAATACTTTATAGCGTCAAAGTATGCTGAATTTTCAAGCAATTTAATAAAGTTATCTTGAATAGACTTCTTGTGAGATTGTAAAAACTCATCGCTCCTTGCAGACAAAAAATAACACACAGATTCAAAAATTGCGATATTTATTCTTCCCCTATTTTGACCAGAGGGCAAACGAAAATTTTTATGTCCAAAAAATTCAAAAGTTAAATTCATTACTCGCTCAAAATCATTTTTTAATAGATCTATGTCTCGATCATTCATTAAATTAATTTTTTTCATAGCTCTTTCTACAAAATCACTCATATCACCTTTATAATCGTTTTCATAATCAAAGAGTTTAAAAGCCAAGTAACGCAAAATAACTTCTCTATCCTTCATTCTTTTGGGTGAAACACCGTTGTCTATAGCCTTTTGAAAATATTCTTTTTCTGATAATTCTTTTAGCAGCTTGGTTGATTTTCCTGAAAAAATACAGTTTCTAACTTCTTGACGTTCAAGCTTAGTTCCTGCTGTATTAATTCTATTGAAAATATCATAGACAACCTTACCCGGAACAGAAGGTTTAATCAAATATATGTAAAGTTTTTTATCTTCAATTCTTGTTTCATAGTCACCAGATATTTTTTTGAGTTCTGAAAAGTTGTGTCCATTCAAATTTGTCAAAGCTTGCAAACCTATTAATTGAAATTTATCGTTAACAAATTCATGTAAAGCTGTAGTTCGCTGTAAACCGTCTACAATAATAAGCTTTCCGTCTTTTGTTTGATTTAAATAAAAGGGAGGAAGAGGAAAATTTAAGATAACAGATTCAATAAATTGACTTTGTTTTTGTATGTCCCAAATTACATTACGTTGAAAATCCGGGTCGGTAATAAGTTTGCCATTGTCATATTTTCTCAATAGCTCAAAAACAGTTTGAGATTCGTCTCTAATATCAATATCTGCTTGAGTTGGATCGTAAGGATACAATCCACCACTATCACCACTGTCTTCTTCAGCAGTATCTTTATCTGTTTTGATGACATCATCTTGGAGTTCACTATCTGTCATTAGTTGTTGCTTCTCCTAATAGGTGTAACCTGGATGATTCCTCAATTCCACTAGCCTGTAATTTCTTAACGGGACTTAAACAAATTTTAAGCCCAAACCAAGCCAAAACTTGCTTTAATAAATTGTATCATCCTTAGCACTGATTTTTTGTTTAAGTCCCGACTTCTTCAAAAAGTCGGGTATCTGGGTCTTCTATTTTTTTACAAATAAAATGCACTAATTTTCTGCAATTACCGATCGCTCTTTAATCCAATCGAGTAAAATAGGATTGACCAATTCCGGCGCTTCATCTTGCGGACAATGGCCTACTCCCTCCAAAGGAATAAACTTTTCTACAGCCGGAAACTTGGCCAATTCTTGCCCCAGGGCGATCGGCTCCCAAGGGTCATTTGCGCCCCAAATAATCAAAGCAGGACACTTCAAACGCGGCAACAAATCCTCCGGTAGCGGCCCTTGAGAATAGCTGATAAATGCCACAAATACATCCACAGCGCCGCTGTCTCGCGCTGGTTTTAACAAGATTTCTACAAGTTCGTCGGTGACAGCTTCGGGACGGTGATAAGCTTGCAAAAGCACTTTTTTTACTGTTTTTGGCGTGGCTAATTGTTTAAAAAATAATTGACTTATCCACTTGACATTTAAAACTTTTTGTGCAATCGGCGCTCCAAAACTGCGATACCAAGGCATTTCGGCGCGCTTGCGATCGTGCAGCAAGCGCAGGGAACAATTGAGTAAAATTACGCCAGAAGCAATATCGGGAAAATCAACAGCCGCTTGCATTATTGCCACACAGCCGATCGAATTTCCCACCAAAAAAGCAGGCCCGCCCGCAACTTCCCGACAAAAATCAGCAATCAACTCTCCCCAAGTTTCAAAAGTATAATCAATCTCAAGCTTGGGCGCGGGCTTAGCAGAACCGCCAAAACCGATAAGATCGATCGCGTAACAGCGACAACTAGCAGCCAAAACAGGCAAATTCTTGCGCCAGTGGCCCCAAGAAGCGCCAAAACCGTGGACAAACACCACCGCAGGGCCCTGGGAACCCGCAGCCTGGTAACAAATCGGAAAGCCTTTCCACATCCAAGTTTGAGGCGCAACAGCAGTTAACGTAGAAGAAGTCATAGAAGTAAAAAAGTGAAAATTAAAGAGTTAGGAAGGACTGAAGTCCTTACTACAAACCGTATCGTAATTCGAGGCAACCACTAAAACATAAATCGCAAACCTTCCTTCTTCCCTTCTCCCTCTCTGCGCCCTCTGCGCCCTCTGCGGTTAAATCCTCTTTCTTCTTCCTTTGCACTACGAGCCGATACTATGCCACCATTAAAGATGCTGAATTTTTTGCCTTATTGAAATTTCCCCTATGCCAACGATCGCCCCAACATCTGTCGTACCGTTTCTCGGTTCCGAAATTGTACCCGACTACGACACAGCCAGAGTAGTAATCTTGCCAATTCCCTACGAAGCAACCACCACCTACCGCCGAGGCTGCGAAAACGGGCCCGCGAAACTACTAGAAGCTTCTCATCAACTCGAATGCTACGACGAAGAATTGGATTCCGAAGTTTGCTACGATGTCGGAATTTATACCGCAATGCCGATCGCCGATACCCGCAACAGGCAACCAGTTTCATCCTCAGAAATGCTGCAAGTCACCCAAGCCGCAGTGCATAAGCTAGTTACCGAAAATAAATTTGTCATCTCCCTCGGAGGCGAACACAGCATCACTGCAGGCGTTGTCGAAGGTTATCGCCAAGCATACCCAAACGAACCTTTCACAGTCGTGCAAATCGATGCCCACGGCGACTTGCGGCACGAATACGAAGGTTCAATCCACAACCACGCCTGCGTGATGCGACGTATTGTAGATATGGGCTTACCGACACTGCAAATCGGGATTCGCGCTATCTGCAAAGAAGAAGCAGACTTGATTAAAGCAAAACAGCTAAACGTGATTCGAGCTCGCGAAATTGCTACTCAACCGGATTGGGCCGATCGGGCAATTGCCAGCATAACAACTAAGCGACTATTTTTGACGATCGACTTAGACGGCATCGATCCGACTTTAATTCCAGGGGTGGGAACACCCGAACCGGGCGGGTTAAATTGGTATTCCCTCACCGGATTTTTGCGCCGCATCTTCGAGTCCTACGAAGTAATCGGGTGTGACATTATGGAATTAGCACCTCTTGTAGATTCTGTAGTCTCCGAATTTACCGCCGCCAAATTAGCATACAAACTTATTGGATACCAAGCTCTGGCTCAAGGTTGGCTAAAGCCAGACGAGGAATAAATCGCGAAGTACGAATCACAATAGGCTGTTGGCAAGGCTAGAATTAAGCTAAAGCCAAACAACAGCCAATTTTATTCGTGCTGACAGTTTCATCTTTCATGCTGGCAAATACTGCTCTTCACCTCCTGAAAACATGAGTTTACTAATCGATACAACGGGTACTCCCATTAACGGCTACGCTCCCGATTTTGAATTGCCGGGAGTTGACGAAGAAGTTCACCATTTAGCTCGATATTTAGAAAAATTTCGGGCGATAGCGGTGATATTTATGTGCAATCATTGCCCTTACGTGCAGTTGTATCTCAATCGTATGAAAGAACTTCAAGCAGATTTTCAAGATCGAGATGTTACTTTAATCGGGATTAATGCTAATGATGCAAACCAGTATCCCGACGACAGTTTTGAGAACATGAAAATTTTTGCGGCTAACAATCAACTTAACTTCCCGTACATCCGAGATGTTGCTCAAGATGTGGCGGAAAGTTTTGGGGCTTCTAAAACGCCGGAGGTTTTTTTGTTAGACCAAGACGGCAAACTGCGCTATAAAGGTTTAATTGACGACAACGCCGACGATGCGGCGGCGGTACAGGTTTCTTATCTGCGGAGTGCGATCGACCAATTGCTCAACAGCGAACCCGTGGAACCCACTATTACAGAATCAATAGGTTGTTCTCTCAAATGGCGAGAATAGATAAGACGGCGGTTGAAACCGCGACTACACAAACGATGTCCACCTCCGTGGACTGAAGAAGATAACGTATTTTAACCGCTTGCTCTTCAACCCGCGTCGGCGGGTTTCGTCTGTATAGACGCAGTTTCAACCGCCCGGTCTTCAACCGCCCGGTCTTCTATTTCCCATAAACTTCTATTTCCCATGAACCTAAAAAGCAAACGCATTCTCAACTCGATGATCGCAGCCGTCGCGACACTGGTACTGCTGATTAGTTGGAACTTATTTCAGAGTGTTTCCCCAGCCACAGCGCAACAGCGCACGTCTTTAACTGTATCCGCCGCCATCAGTCTCTCGCAAGCATTAGGAGAAATCAAGACTGTTTATGGGAGCAGCAATCCCAATGTTACTATTACTTATAATTTTGGTGCTTCCGGTGCTCTAGAGCAGCAAATTCAGCAGGGTGCACCAGTAGATGTATTTTTCAGCGCCGCTGCTAAGCAAATGGATGCTTTGCAGCAAGCTAATTTGCTGCTGAACGAGACGCGCCGCAATTTGCTGACAAATCGCCTGGTTTTGATTGTTCCTAAAAATGGCGCTGTTTTGAGCGATTTTAAACAGTTGACAGATGCGAAAATCAAGAAAATTGCGATCGGCGAACCCAAAAGCGTACCTGCGGGACAATACGCTCAGGAAATGCTAAATAAGCTTGGATTGTGGCAGCAACTCCAGCCAAAATTAGTGCTAGGAAATAACGTCCGCCAAGTGCTGACATTTGTCGAAAGTGGTAACGTTGATGCCGGTATAGTTTACACGACTGATGCCAAAGCATCGGACAAAGTAACTGTGCGCCTAACGGCTGCTGAAAACTTGCACTCGCCCATTGTTTATCCCCTAGCAGTTATCAAAAACAGCCGCAACCAGGCTGCGGCAAAAGCGTTTGTTGAGTTTTTTGCGGGCGATCGGGCTAAAATAGTATTTCAGAAATACGGATTTGGCATAGTTCGATAATTAACTAATTATGGATTTTTTACCGCTGATGGAAGCAGATAAGCGCTGATTAACGCGGATTTATTTATAAATGGAATTTGATATTTCTCCGCTCTGGATATCTCTAAAATCCTCCGCTATTGCGACATTTATCACCTTCTTTCTGGGAATAGCCGCCGCCCGGTGGATGCTTTCAACTCGCATCAGAGGTAAAGCTTTGATTGAAGGGATTTTAATTTCTCCCTTAGTTTTGCCGCCGACAGTAGTGGGATTTTTGCTGCTGCTGCTGTTTGGGAGAAATGGGGCGATCGGTCAATTCTTGCTACAATTCGACTTAACTATAATTTTCACTTGGCAAGCCGCCGTAATTACAGCAACTGTCGTATCATTTCCCCTCATGTACAAAACTGCTTTGGGAGCTTTTGAGCAAATTGATGCCAATCTTCTCAATGCAGCCCGCACTCTGGGAGCCTCGGAGTGGCAAGTCTTTTGGCGCATTATGTTGCCGCTAGCATGGCCGGGAATTTTAGCAGGAACTATTCTCGCATTTGCTCGCGCTTTGGGTGAATTCGGCGCGACGTTGATGTTAGCGGGGAATATTCCCGGACAAACTCAAACTATCCCGATGGCAATTTATTTTGCTGTGGAAGCAGGGGATATGGGGCAAGCTGCTATTTGGGTTTTGATTATTCTTAGTCTTTCTGTGACGATGCTCACTGCTGTTAATTTTTGGACTGATTTACAAAAGAGATCGCCCAAACCGAATTCGAGCTACAGATTGCAATCAAATATTCCCAAAATAACGTCTACTTTTACCACAAAACCCCAACAACAACCGAAAAGCGGACTTTGTTTAAGCATTTTTAAACCTCTCTCAGGCTTTGCCTTGGATGTCGGTTTCGATATCGGCCCGGAAGTGCTGGGAATTTTGGGCGCGTCGGGTTCCGGTAAGAGCATGACTCTGCGCTGCATCGCCGGTTTGGAAACTCCAAGGAGCGGTCAAATTTCAGTCAATGGCAGGGTTTTATTTGACTCAGCACAGGGTGTTAATGTAGCTTCTAAAGACCGCCGCATCGGTTTTTTGTTTCAAAACTATGCTTTATTTCCTCACCTGACTGTTGCTCAAAATATTGCGTTTGGTTTGCAGCATTTATCTGAAATCGAGCAAAAACTTCGGGTAAAAGAACAGCTAATTTCGGTGCAAATGTCGGGACTGGAAAACCGCTACCCGCAGGAACTTTCGGGGGGCCAACAGCAGCGGGTGGCTTTGGCGAGGGCGATCGCCCCTTCTCCAGAATTGCTGCTATTAGACGAACCGTTTTCTGCTTTGGATACTCACTTACGCAGTCAACTTGAACGGGAGTTAATGCAGACTCTGGCTAATTATCGGGGCATTACTTTGTTTGTCAGCCACAATTTAGAGGAAGTTTACCGGGTGTGCAAAAATCTGTTGGTGTTGGCCGAGGGAAGGCCGATCGCCTTTGATACCAAACAGAACATTTTCGATCGCCCTCGCAACTTCACCGTCGCCCAGTTGACGGGCTGCAAGAACTTCTGTGCAGCTAAACCGATCTCCGTAACTGTCGTCGAGGCGATCGACTGGGGCTGTACTCTGACTGTAGTCGAACCAATTCCCAAATCTCTAGTTTCTGTGGGAATTCGAGCTCATCAACTGAGTTTTGTTAGCCGGTGCGATCGTGAAAATACTTTTGCTTGTTGGCTCGCCTCGACTGTGGAAACTCCGCACCGGGTGACATTATATCTCAAATTGCACTCGCCTCCCAATCATTCCCAAGATTATCACTTGCAAGCCGAAGTTTTCAAGGAAAAGTGGAGGGCTATTAAGGACAATCCTTTTCCCTGGTATGTTCATTTCGAGCCAATTAGGTTAATATTAATGGAAGCCTGAGTTAACTAGCAATATACCGTTAACCGTCAACACTCAACAGTTAACCGTCAACACTCAACAGCTAAATACATCTTAACCAAACATCAAATTATGACTGAAAAAGTTCAAAAAACCGACGCAGAATGGCAACAACAACTCACGCCCGAACAGTTCAAAGTCGCCCGAAAGAAGGGAACGGAAAGAGCTTTTAGCGGCGAATATCACGACAGCAAAAAAACCGGAACTTATAAGTGTATTTGCTGCGGCACTGAGCTATTTGAATCAGAAACAAAGTTCGATTCCGGTACGGGTTGGCCGAGTTTCTACGCTCCCGTTAGCGAAGAAAATGTCAAGTGCGAGTCGGATAACACCTTGTTCATGCGCCGAACAGAGGTACTGTGCGCTGTTTGCGACGCTCATCTCGGTCACGTATTTAACGACGGGCCCAAACCTACCGGTCAGCGTTACTGCATGAATTCTGCTGCTCTTAATTTCGTACCCAAGGATTGATTCTTTTAGGGGCTAGCTAGAAGCCCAACCCCTACTCCCCACAAAAAATCAACCCGGTTGTGGAACAGGCATCTTGCCTGTTCACCTAGCATTCACTGAGAAAAAATCAATCCCGTTGTGGAACAGGCATCTTGCCTGTTCACCTAGCAGCCCACGCAACAAACAAATTCTCTGGCAGCACAAGCGGGATGCTTGTTCTGGGTAATTGATGTTCAAAATGCACCCGTACTGCTATCTTATTGTGGAGGCAAAAAGAGTAAAAAAATAGTGGCGGCATGGGGATGGTTTATCAGCGAGTTTTGCTGAAGCTCAGCGGTGAAGCGCTGATGGGCAGCTTGGGCTACGGCATCGATCCGATAGTCGTTCAGTCGATCGCCCAGGAAGTAGCCCAAGTCGTGTCCCAAGGCATTCAAATTGCGATCGTTGTCGGCGGCGGCAACATTTTTCGCGGGGTGAAAGCTGCTTCAGCAGGGATGGATCGGGCAACGGCTGATTATGTGGGCATGATTGCTACGGTGATGAATGCTATCACTTTGCAGGATGCCCTGGAACAAGCAGGAGTGCCAACGAGGGTGCAATCGGCGATCGCCATGCAAGAAGTAGCTGAACCCTACATCCGGCGGCGGGCAATTCGCCACCTAGAAAAAAAACGAGTAGTGATTTTTGGTGCCGGTTCTGGCAACCCTTTTTTTACTACTGATACTACAGCCGCTTTGCGGGCGGCTGAAATTGATGCAGAGGTGATTTTTAAAGCTACTAAGGTAGATGGGGTGTACGATTCCGACCCCCACCTCAACCCCAACGCGCGCAGGTATCAAACCCTCACCTATGCCCACGTCTTGAATCAAGATTTGCGGGTGATGGACAGTACGGCGATCGCCCTTTGCAAAGAAAATAATATTCCTATTATGGTATTTGACCTCTCGGTGTCGGGCAACATCTACCGAGCTGTAATGGGAGAATCTATTGGAACTCTTGTCGGAGGTTTTTGTGAAGTTAGCTGAAGCAGAAGATCATATGCAAAAGGCAGTTGAGGCTACTCAACGGTCTTTTAATACTATTCGGACGGGACGGGCCAACGCCTCTCTCCTCGATCGAGTCATGGTAGATTACTACGGCTCTCCAACTCCGATCAAATCCCTTGCCAACATCGGCACGCCGGATGCGACTACGATCACCATTCAACCGTTCGATCGTACAGCGCTTACCTCGATCGAAAAAGCAATTTCCCTGTCCGATGTAGGACTCGTGCCCAACAACGACGGTTCAGTTATTCGCTTGAACATTCCGCCGCTGACGAGCGACAGACGCCAAGAATTTGTCAAAATGGCCAGTAAGTTTGCTGAAGAAGGTAAAGTTGCAATTCGCAATATCCGCCGCGATGCCGTTGACTCGATTCGCAAGCAGGAAAAAAGCAGCGATCTCTCTAAAGATGAATCGCGGGACTTGCAAGATAAAATTCAAAAGCTGACGGATAAGTACATTGCCAAAATAGAAGAAGTTCTAGCAGCGAAAGAGAAAGATATCACGACTGTCTAATAGTTTGTAGTTCATTGTTATTAGTTATTGGTTATTAGTTATTAGTGAGTTGATCCTCATGACTAATAACTAATAACTCATGACAACAGAAAACAAACAACAGACAAATGACTAAAATGTTTGATTGCATTATTGTCGGTCGATCGCCACTTCAGGGGAACTGATACAGCATATTCCATGTAGATGTAGAGAGCGAGAAACCGGGTTTCTTGAACAGAATTAGTTGATAGGCGAGAACTGTAAAGAAACCCGGTTTCTGGGTGTACTTCATAAACTTGGAATACGCTGTATGGTTTGGGTCAGTGGTTTGGATCGGGCCTTCTATCAGTTTACAGGAGCTGCGAATCAGAGCGGGCGTCAAATTGCCGATGACTACTAAGTTGATGAGCAAAATTTTGTGCGGTGAACTGCGTTATGCCAATATCGCTAACCGCGCTCTTCCAAAGCTGATGCCGTTTTAGAACGAAGGAAGAAGAAATCATCTTAAATCCCAATTTCTTATTTTCAATTCTTAATCGTTAATTAAAATCGGAACTATATGATTTCGGCTTGCATCCGAATAATATTTTTCGGAGTGTAGCGCAAGTGTCCTCGCTCGCACTAAGTCTAAGCGCATCTAAATTTTACAGTCAAGTTTGCTGAAATTATTGTGGAGCGAACTCTAGCAGCCAGCCCAAAAATACAATTTAGATGCCCAAAAGCTTACACTCCGTTCGCTGTGGATGACGCGAGCGCGCTCATAATTCCGATGTAACGCGATTTGATATTACATCCTATTTATACTACCGGTAAGGTACACAATGCACGCCTTACATACATAGGTTATGCGTAAATCCTGTACAATCTAAAATAAATATGATAATTTATTTTTATAAAGTAGAAAAGCCTTACGGCTGCTTTTCTAATTTTTCACTACACGACATTTCTCTGCACGGTCAATATTGGTTGACTGTGGAACATTACTATCAAGCCCAAAAATTTGTCGGTAGCGCTGATGAAAGATTAGTCGCGGCGATTCAAGCCGTAGCAACTCCTCAAGAAGCCGCTAAATTAGGTCGCGATCCCAACCACCGGATTCGCGCTGATTGGGAAGCAGTGAAAATTCCCATCATGCGCGAAGCAGTTTTAACTAAGTTTCTCGCTCATACAGACATTCAAGCTATTCTCCTCGCCACAGGGGATCGAGTGATTGTCGAGGATTCGCCAACGGATTACTACTGGGGGTGTGGCTGCGATCGAACCGGTCAAAATCATTTGGGTAAAATTCTGATGAGCGTGCGCCAAGAAATTAGTCAGCGCCTTGCGCGCTGATAGAAACTCAAATTCTTTCGTTAATTATCATTATATGAAGTTATACAACAAATGTCAAGTTATCCTAACAATGAAGAATTCTCATAGTGAAAGTTTAAGATTGCGAGAAATTTATAAGAGCATTAAAATAATAATTATTATTGGGTTAAGTCGCTCTGCCTGTTGAAGGCAAGGATTAAACCGGCGCGATCGCAGATTTTACTTACCCCAGCCCACCAGAGGCGATACACCGTCGTCTCTGACAAGTGCGCGACGGATTAATTGTACAGATCGGTTGAGTCAAAAACTCAGGGTGAGGCATTTGAGTTCGATCGCGACCACAGCACCTCAAAACTTCTTATTATCATTGTATAAGTACAAAAGGAGATTTATGCAACTCAGAGAAAATACGCAAGAATTACATCATAAACTAGACAGAGAAGTTTTGATACGGCGGATAACAGAACGCATCCGCCAATCTCTAGAATTAGAAGATATTTTAACCAGTACGGTAGCAGAAGTGCGGTCTTTTTTGAAAACAGATCGCATTATGATTTACAGGTTTAGTGCTGACGGCAGTGGAGAAGTTGTTGCAGAGTCAATTAATAACAACCATCTCCCTTCCTTGAAAGGACTGCACTTTCCAGCAGACGACATTCCCGCGCGCGCCCGGGAGATGTATGTCACTTTGCGCCAGCGGACAATAATAGATGTTAACTCAGGGACGATCGTCCTGAGTCCCCTCGATGCTGCAGACACCGGTCAACCTTTAGTAAAGGAAGAGATGCACTACAGATCGCTCGATCCTTGCCACACCGCTTACCTGATGGCAATGGGAGTGCAATCTTCCTTAGTCGTGCCGATTTTGCACCGGAGGAGCGCGTCGCAAAACAGCAACACAGATATCTGCGATGCCGCGACTTGTCTGACTCGATACGAGCCAGGAAACAATCAAAAAATTCACATCGAACTGTGGGGACTTTTAGTGTCTCACCACTGTACCCCCCTCAATATTTCACCAGCAGATTTAGAAGTAGTTCAGCTCGTATCAGATCAATTGTCTAGCGCTATAGCCCACGCACTCCTCCTGCAGCAAACCCGCTCTCAAGCCGCCCGGGAAGCCACCGTGAGCCGCATAGCAGCCCTGTTGTACGGTCACGTCAACATTCAACTGCAACAGGGTTTAGAAGCCACCGTCACCGCTTTGGGCGGCAGCGGCGGCAGACTCTATCTCAACCCGCCGAAAATCAACGGTGAAAAGTTATCTGCTCCCAAGATTGAAGGAGGATTTCCCATTGCCCCTGCCCAAAGTGATGCTACCTTTGAACTGTTCACCACAGGAGAACAACCGACACTTCCCAACTGGGAAAAAGTTAAGGAGCTCGAAGCTCATCCCCTCTGGCAGGAATGGCTCACCAAAGGATTTAAAAATACCGAAGAACTTCCCAAGTTGCCAATAATTACTAACTCTCAGTTCCCTGTTTTGATCATTACCAACTTATACAAAGAACCTCTATTTAGAGTTTTAGTTCCTGCTTTCCAATCTACTAAAATTAGGGGTTTGCTGGTAATTCCCCTCCACTACAAACAACAAGTAGTCGGCTGTTTGACCATTTTTCGCAATGCAATTGATACCGAAAAAATGTGGGCGGGGCGCTTTGACAGCAGCGCTGCACAAATCCTTCCGAGACAATCCTTTGAAGTCTGGCGAGAAATAAAAAAAGGTCAGTCGCCCGAGTGGAAGTGCGATGAAATTGAGCAAGCTTTAGCTATAGGCAGCCAATTTTGTTCGGCAATTGGGCAGTACGTTCTTTATAAAGAAGTCCAAACCCTGAATGCCAACTTGGAGCGCCAAGTTCAAGAACGCACCGCCCAATTGCAAAAATCCTTGGACTTTGCCAAAGTATTGACGCGAGTTAGAGACCAGATTCGCAGCACCTTAGATTTAAAAATCATACTGCAAACTATTGTGCGAGAAGTCAGAGTTTTGTTGGATACCGATCGCACGGTAATCTACCAATTTGCAGCAGATAAACAGGGCGAGGTAGTTGTCGAAGCTGTTTGCGGCGAGTGGCGGTCAATTTTGGGTATCACATCTCCACAAGAATGCTTTCCCGAAGGCTCAGACTGCTTTTATCGAGCCGGACGGGTGCGAGCAATTAATGATATTTATACTGAGGATTTAACACCCTGTCACCGCGATTTTTTGGAAGATTTGCAGGTGAGAGGAAGTTTAATTGTGCCGATGAGAGGCAAAGATTCCCAATTGTGGGGGTTGCTGATTGCCCATGAGTGTTCGGGGCCGAGAGTTTGGCAAACCGCAGAACAGGAATTGGTGCAACATTTAGCGACTCAAGCTGCGATCGCCATTCACCAAGCAGAACTTTATCAAGAAAGTCTCAATGCAGCAACTGCCGATCGATTAAAAGCCGAACAGCTAGCTAAAACCCTCAAAGAACTGCACAATACCCAAGCCCAACTGATTCAAACCGAAAAAATGTCCAGTCTCGGACAACTCCTGGCCGGAGTCGCCCACGAAATCAATAACCCCGTTAACTTTATCTACGGCAATCTGTCCCACGCCAGCGAATACACCAAAGATTTACTCTGCTTGGTGGAACTCTACCGCCAGCACTACCCCAATCCCAACCCAGAAATTAGCGAGTGTTCCGAAGCAATCGACATCGAATTTCTTGCCGAAGATTTGCCAAAAATTTTGGGTTCCATGACAGTCGGAGTTGAACGCATCCGCCAGTTAGTTGTATCTTTGCGTAATTTTTCCAGAACCGATCAAGCCGAGAAAAAAGCCGTTGACATTCACGAGGGCATCGACAGTACCCTGTTGATTTTGCAGCACCGGATAAAAGCCAATTCCGATCACACCACCGTAGAAATTATTAAAGAATATGGCAAGTTGCCCTTAGTAGAATGCTATGCCAGCTCGCTCAATCAGGTATTTATGAATCTGATCGGTAATTCCCTTGACGCCCTAGAAATGGGGAAAAAAGAGCGAGTTATGGATCTTCCCTTTAAAGCCGCAAGTGCAGCGGCAACGCATTTAAGCTCCCAAATACTGCCTATTGAGTCAGGAGATATACAGGCAACCACCGAGTGTTTGATTCCTGATTTCCCATCCCCTTGCATTCGGATTCGCACTGAATTAATCGATGAAAAAACGGTAGGAATTTGCATTGCAGACAATGGTCACGGCATCCCCAAAGAGTTAATTTCTCATATATTTAATCCGTTTTTTACTACTAAACCCGTAGGTCGGGGCACGGGTTTAGGACTGTCTATCAGTTACCAAATTGTAGTTGAGAAACACCAAGGCGTACTTAAGTGTGTTTCTGTACCCGGTCATGGTACAGAGTTCTGGATCGAGATTCCCCTGAATTAGGCAACCGTCAATCGATTTTAGATTTTAGATTTTAGATTTTAGAGGCGACCCCACGAATAAATGCGGGGGCTGGAGGATTTTCGATTTTCGATTTTGGATTGATTCCACGGATAAATCACGTGGCGGGTACCACCTTTGAAATTCTTGGTCAAGGCAAGATTAGCTTCACCAGCACAGAACCGATCGAACCGAGAAGACTCATAAAGTCGCCGCGGCTGGAAGTGCGGGGTTCCGTAGGCTTTTGGCGTGCAACAATGGCTTCGCCTAACTGCTTTGACAACTCCTGACCTTGGGGATTTCCTTGATCTGCAAAGAGTTTGTTTGCTATTGCAGCGTCTTGAGTCGCGCCGGCGAAGTCTCCTAAGTCAGCGCGAGACATACTGCGCGCAAAATAAACGGCGGCTAAATCCGATTTCAGATTCAGCGCTTGATTGTAATAATCAATGGCGTTTCTGTAGTTTCCGGCTTGAGCTTCCAGCACTCCCAACCGGTAGAAGTCTTCAGCGGTGCCGATATTGGTTGGCATTCCTCTAACTCCGAGCAGTTGCGCGTTAGTTAAATTAGCGCCTTGCAAATTGGCGTCGCTGAGATAGGCACTTCTCAAGTCAGCACCGCTGAGGTTCGCACCGCTGAGGTTGGCCCCCGTCAGGTTGACGCCAAACAGGCTGGTGCCGCTGAGGTTGGCACCGCTGAGGTCAGCCCCGGTAAGGTTGGCTCGACTGAGGTTAGCCAACCTTAAGTCAGCACCTTTGAGATTGGCTCCGGTTAAATTGGCTAAAACTAAGCCTGCACTGCTGAGTTCGCAGTTGGGACACTCTCGGGTGGCTAGTAATTGTTGCGTGTGTTGGATGTTCTCGGCGGCGGCAGGAGCGATCGGGGCGATCGCGCTCAGCAGCGTTACAGCAGCGAGGATTCTGAGTTTCATTTTAACCGTCCAAAATCAAAAATATTAAATCTAAAATAGCTTTTCTCGAAGCAATTGAAAATCACCATAACACAAGTTCACCCAACAAATCTTTTGACTTGCCGTATGTAGGGGTTCTGTGCGCCATCAGCACCCTACATTGAAGTTCTCGGCCTTACCTGAGTGTCAAATAAAGATTTCGCTGCCAATAAATTAGGGTAATGAAAACCTCATTACCCTTTAGCCGCTGTTCTCGGCAACCATAAAAATTAACAAATAAATTAGTCGTGAATCGTGCCGTCGGGCATCGTTGTACCCTTAAGATATACTCCGCTCAGGTTAACTTTTGTAAGGTTTGCTCCCAACAGGTTTGCTCCGCTTAAGTCTGACGCACTTAAAATCGCTTCAGTCAAGTCTGCCCTAATTAGACTCGCCCCCATTAAGTCGGCTCCGCTAAGGTCTACTTTGCTCAAGTTTGCGCCAATTAAATCGCATTCTGTCAGCACCGCCCTACGCAAGTTTACTCCGTAAAGATTTACTCCGTGCAAGTCTGCACGGCTGAGTGTGGCCCGAGATATGTTGGCTCCAATTAAAGTTGCTTGGATCAGGGAAGCTCCGCTCAAGTCTGCTTTGCTGAGGTTCGCTCCCATCAACTCAGCTCGATTCAGGTTAGCTTCAACTAAAAGTGCTTCTGTGAGGTCGGCTCCACCTAAGTCTGCTTTGCTCAAATTAATCTTGCACAAATTGGCTTTGCCAAAGTTGACTCTGTTGAGTTTGGCTTTGCTGAGATTGGCTCCAATCAGGTCGGCTTCATACAGATTGGCTCCAATCAATTCTGCTTCGTAGAGGTAGACCTCGTGCAGGTAGACCCCGCTAAAATTTCTTTCTCCTATTGCGTATAGCTTGAGCAGTTCGTCAACGTTCATTGTGGCTTCTCTACACCTTTTAAATGAAGAATACTGTCAGCAAGCTGGTTGCACCGGATGTTCTGCAATTTTCGGTTCTGAAATATTCAGACCCAGCCTGAAAATTCCCTCAATCTGCAAGGTTTGAGTAAAAATTAGATGGTTTGGTGAGGGTGAAGGACAAAGCTGCTTTCTCTTTTCCCTTTTGTGAGAAATTAATATTTAAAAATATTAACAACAAGTTCGATCGCACTTCCTAAGTAAATCCCCAAGATTCTAGGTGGAAAGTCCGATCGAACCCATAACTTTTTGTGGGTAGTTGAGCTTACTGAGTAATACTGTGACCAAGATCACAAGCCTAGGTTAGTAGGATCACATAGAAACCCCCCTTTCGATCACAGCAGGCGGGCAAAAATAGCCGATACTTATACTGTAAGGCTGAGAAATTGACAATGCCACCCTCGTCGTGTTTTACTCAATTGGCGATAAAGCCAGTAGTTTCACTGATACTTGCCCGCTTGCTGTGAAAGTCGGTTGCAACGTCACTCGGCGCTACCCGCTCTGACCGATGAGAGTGCTGATATCTAAGGATTTTTCGCACAGCGAAAGCCAAAAATGCAGTTCGGGGACTAGGGGAATGTCTGTATAAAAATGCGATCGCTGGTGTACAGACATTCCCCTGTTTGCTAGCACCTAATGGCTAAAAATCGCTTATACGTTCGCAAAAAATACCAATAAATACCAGGAAAACCATGATAAATGTTTAACAATAAGAGAATAAATGGTATTCCTTAAGAGTCACCTATTGCCGGTAATGTTACAGTCGAGCGGTTCACTGCTATCACTATTAGCAATGACGCTTGTCCATCAAATACAAAAATGATCCAGAAAGCGGGTTTTTTACCCAAAAAAATCATGGCAACCTTGCTCCAGGTTAAAATAATCCGGTTTCTGAGCGTCTGACTGCCTCCAGGAAGGAAAAAGTTTAATGAGAACGATCGCTTTTGTATTGCTTCAGGGCAAACAAAAGGTCAGCATTTAGGATAGGAGCAGCTTTTGCTCCATTGTCAAACAAAGGTATTGTAGAACGCGAATCGTGAGGTAATTGATATGGCTGGAGTATGTAAACTTAGCATCACAGAGACAATTGAAGAACTAAAAAACCTGTTAACTGAACAAAAAACAGCAAGCGGCTTTCAAAAAATTCAAGCACTTTACCTGTTCAAAATTTGTCACGTTAAGACAGTTAAAGAATTGGCAATGACGATCGGGGTAAATCGAATTACAGTGCAGCGGTGGCTGAGAAAGTACCGCTCTGAGGGACTCGAAGGACTCCTCGAAACAAAGCACAGCGGCGGCCGCAAGCCGGCTATTCCTCCTGTGGCCCGCGCTAGTTTGGCAATGCGCCTCAGCGACCCCCAGGAAGGCTTTAAAAGCTATGGAGAAATTCAAGAGTGGTTGCAGCAGGAATACAGCATTGAAGCTTCCTATAAAGCAGTTTATGCAACAGTCAGATACCACCTAAAAGCCAAGCTGACCAAAGTCTAGACAGTTCATAGCACGTTGGATTAAGCACCGATTATCTAATTGTTTGCCGTCAGCTTTGGAAGATTTTGAGGAGTTGCGTAATCCCGACAAACGTGACTAATTCTTTTTTAAGAAAACTCGCTCTCATAAACTGCGGATCATATAAATTATATGTTGTGGCAATGGGGGTGAAGGGGAGAAGGTTTGACGCTTTTCCCGTGTTTGTGAAAGATGCTTTAAAAATTAGCCAGAAAGCATAACTTGGAAGTTTTGTCTAATCTAATTTGCAGGTTTTGTTATATGGATGTAAAAATTGGCAGCGGCTAAGGCAAAAATCGATCCAAAGCCGCTTTCAACTCTTCGATTTCCGTATCGATATTACCTTCTTTAGCGGCTCGGGCAATGCACTCGGTTAAGTGTTCGTCAAGAATGATTCTCGCTACGCGATCGAGCGCGCCTCGAACCGCAGCAACTTGCACCAGAACTTCGGGACAGGGACGGTTTTCTTGAACCATTGTTTTAATGCCGCGGACGTGTCCCTCAATCCGAGACAAGCGATTTACCAGCCGCCGCATCGATTCTTCATCGTGATGGTGAGGGTGGACTGATTTATCGTCGTGATGGTGGTGGGAATTTGAGGGCAAGGATTTGTCAGTAGAAGTATCAGATAGAATCATTGGGGTTACGAGGGAAATTTAAAAGTTAGAATTCAGAATATGTTGAGTTGGTGCGGGCTCGTGACTCATGTATTGTAACTGTCAAAATATATTTAGGATCTTCATAGTGGCAGATTATTGAGTCCGCACGATCGCACACCTTTACCAGACTAACCCAGACTAACAAAGATTGACGCTATGCGACTATTTAAGTTTTTTCGCCCCACACCTCGAACGGGTGTTCGTTGGTTGGCCCTAATTTTAGGAATGACGATCGCCCTGAGTGCTCTCTTCATCGATGCTGCACCCGCTTCGGCCGCTGACGGCAAAAATCCGCCCAACTTGCGGGAACAGCCCAAAACAGCCGTGCAGAGAGTACAATCCCAGAGTTCCCCAGCAACCCCCCCGAATCCGCAACTGTTAGCGCTGCGAAGCCCGGAACTCCCGGCGACGGTGGCGGCAGATACCAGCAGTTTTGTGACGGCGGCAGTCGATCGAGTCGGGCCAGCAGTTGTTCGCATTGATACCGAGCGCACAGTCAGCCGCAACCTCGACCCGTTAATGGAAGATCCCTTCTTCCGCAGATTTTTGGGAGAAGATTTACGCAGCATGACACCCAGACAAGAACGCTTACGCGGTCAAGGTTCTGGCTTCATCATTGACAAAAGCGGGATTGTTTTAACCAATGCTCACGTAGTTGATAAAGCCGATCGAGTGACTGTCACCTTAAACGACGGCAGAACATTTCCAGGAGAAGTGCAAGGTACTGACGAAGTAACAGATTTGGCAGTTGTCAAAATTAATACTAAGGAAGTTAACTTGCCCGTGGCAACCTTGGGAGATTCCGAGGCGGTGAAAGTGGGAGATTGGGCGATCGCCGTGGGCAACCCTCTGGGATTTGACAACACCGTCACCTTGGGCATTATCAGCACTCTCAAACGCTCCAGTGCAGCCGTCGGCATCCCCGACAAGCGGCTCGATTTCATTCAAACCGACGCGGCCATCAATCCCGGCAATTCCGGCGGCCCGCTGTTAAACAGCAGAGGAGAAGTGATTGGCATCAACACGGCGATTCGAGCTGATGCAATGGGTATTGGCTTTGCGATTCCGATCGACAAAGCCAAGGCTATCTACGCGCAGTTAGCCAAGGGAGAACAAGTCAGCCATCCGTTTTTAGGGATTCAGATGATTGCTTTGACTCCTGAAATGGCCAGAGAGAATAATGCTGACCCCAATGCTCCTTTGATTGTGCCGGAAGTTAAGGGGGTGTTAGTGATGCGAGTTGTGCCAAATACGCCTGCAGAGGAAGGGGGGATTCGCAAGGGAGATGTCATCGTTCAAATTGACGGCGAGGGAGTGACTCAGCCCGAACAGTTGCAAAATTTGGTGGAAAACAGCCAAATCGGTCAAATTCTCAAACTGAAGGTGCGCCGCGGTGCCCAGACGAAAGATATTGCGGTTCAAACTGCTCAACTGAGAGATTTTTAGAGGAGAAGGAGAAGGGGGAAACTGTTAGAAACCCTTTCCTTCTTCCGACGGCATTACATCCGTTACATCCGTTACATAATCCGTTGCCGAACTTCCTTCCTCTATATGACACGAATTCAGCTTGCATATCCCAAAATTCCAGATAGTAAAAATTGCCCTAACGAACAATGTATAGCTTTTGAAAAGTACGATGGCACTAATTTTCATTGGGTCTGGGAATTTGAACTCGGTTGGTATGCTTTTGGTACGCGCCGCAGTAGATTTGATTTGGATGAAATGGGAATTGCAGAATTTAATGCTGCACATCCAGGTTTAGAAACAGCACCTGAAATATTTAAGAGAGATTTTGCTAGTCCGTTAGAGTCTATATTTCGAGAGAACGAACAGTATCACTGTGCTGAAATTACTGTGTTTACAGAGTTTTTTGGTGCTAGCTCGTTTGCGGGAATGCACCAAAAGGACGATCGCAAACAACTGGTGCTTTTTGATGTGGAAACTGAGGGCGGTATGGTTGTTCCCGATCTGTTTATTCAGGATTTTGGTACATTAAATATTGCGCGAGTGATTTATCGCGGCAAACTGACGGGCAAGTTTATGGATGATCTTCGCAAGGGGAAATACGGTGTGGATGAAGGTGTTGTGTGCAAGGGAGGCGGCAATGCTAATAATCTGTGGATGGTGAAGATTAAGACTGATGCGTATATGCAGAGGTTGCAGCAAGCTTTTAAGGATGATTGGGAAAATTACTGGGAGTAATATCAAAGCTTTGACTTTCTCAAGTTACACAAATTTGGTATTTTTGAACAAACACTCAATGGAACTGCTGCTCGATCGAATCCTCGATGGATTTATGAATGATTTGCGATCGCTATAGAGGTAATATTGACTGGGTTTTCAACAAAGGCTGGAAAACAATACGCGCTAAATGATAAATAATGTTTCACTGGGAGTGTCTGCACGGAAGGCAAACTTGCAGCTTTGACCCACATCGAAATTGATGTGTACAACTGTTACCATTCGCCCTTGGGTAAGAAGAGGTTGTGTATCTACTTCTGCGATCGCACCCTTGCCTAAGCGACGGTGTACAACTCGCATATCGCTATGCACTTCATTGCGAGATAAGCGTTTTCCTAACTTCACACCACTTGTTCCAGAGCGAATTTTTGTTTTGTCTGGTTCACTCACGGCAATTGTAGCTAAATGTTTGCCTAGCCCAATTAAAAATGGGGCATCTTGAATTTGTGATCGCCAGTTCTCAGGAATCGCTTCCAGTCCAAAAGCTCCACCACCTAAGCCTCCAACAAAAGCAGCTATTGAATCGGTATCACTGCCTATCATATTGGCGGCTGTAATAATGTTTTCCTGGGTTTGTTCTGGCTTTCGCGCAAACAGATAAATGCCAGCCATAGCAGTACCTAGTCCAGAGCCTTTGGTGTTGCGGTCAAAACAGCCTAGTTTTTTAAGTACGCTTTCCGGTGATTCATCTTTCCGTAATGCTGACCAGACTAGACGTAACTGCTCAACAGCTTCTTGTTTAGTGTTAGTAAAAACTGTCTCAAAAGGTTCTACTCTTCCTTTATTCCATTCACTCAGCCATACTTTGAGAGCGGGTATTTGCGGAATTTCCAACTGTTTTACCCAATTGCCTAGAATTTCAATTAACTCCTGAGCTGTGATAGATTCTGACCACTGCAAAACACTGTGCAGTGCATAGCCGTAGAGGATAGCTCCTATAATAGCTCTTGGATGACCATGACTGATAATTGAATTGCGCCAGATATCAGCCTCAGCTTGCGTCCAACGCCCAACATTAGCTAAGACATGAGGCGATATCCGCATAGCAGCACCATTAGCGCCACCATCGCGGTAGTCCATCGTTCCTTCTTTCATCTTACGGCTGAAAAAATTACTGTTCCAATCAGCCGACTTGCGCTGTATTTTATGGGCTGCTTCTTTGACAGTGCCACCAGCACCGCGAGCATACTCTAGCCACATAGGATACTCAAAGTCGCAAAAGGTGCGATAGTCAAAGCTTCCATTTGGAGAAATACAAGCCGCAGTACAGATCGTTAATTGGGTATCGTCGGAATAGTCACCAGGGGTCATGTAATCCTCATAACCTTGGAAGCGTCCCCCAACCTGCTTGCTCCATGCCTGATAGTCGGTGACGCGATCGACTCCCATTTTGCGTTTGAGGTCATCGGGCGATCGGATAAATTCTGTCATCCAGCCCATTGCGTCACCCGCGGCCGTCGCCAGTAGGGAGCCAGCAGTACGATTCGATAATAAGTCAATATTAGATGGTTGATTTTTTTCTTGCATAACTAGCCTTATTTAAAAACTACATCACTCACTACTTCAAAAGACCCTTCCAAATCCTAATTTCGCCTTGCCAACCTGCATCCCGCACCTTTTGCTCGTTACCTGGATCTTCATTAACCCCGATCCAGAGAACGTCATCTAAAGAGATACTTTCATGTACTTGTACTTCTGCTTGAATACAAGTGGGTTTGCGATCTAGTAGTCCTTGTCTTGTATATTCTCTCCCTTTTATATCAATTACCACAGACTTGTACATACTTTGAAGTCCGACCAAACCTTCCTTTATGTAAGCCCCCCGTTCTGACGCTGCATTAATCGGGCAAAACAGCGTTCCTTGTTTCCAGAGGTAATCTGGTTTAATAGCCAGCAATACCCAGCACTGGCTCTTGTATTTTGCATAATAAAAATACATCTCGTTGAAACTATTAATGCTACAACAAATGTGGTTCAGCTTCCCATCCCATCTTTCTTCATCTATTTGAGTGTAGGGGCTATTTCGAGACTTTAGTTGCCTGCTTGAGAGTAAACCACCTTCTCGACAAATACCTTGCAAGTTTTCAATAGTAGTAAAATGACACAGGCAGAAAATTCCACGTTCAGCAACAAACGCACGAATTGGTGTTGCTTCTGGAGTATCAGGGCGAGATTCGACACTGGGAAATCCAAATAATAATGCCCGGAACGAGGGAGTTTCTTTTACCCAATCGGGGATTTGAGGGATTATTGATGGTCGCCTAATTTTATTCCGAGCCTTATTCAACAGGGGGAGATTTTCTAAGCAACTCTGCAACTCCGTTAATAACGCATCTTCAGGTAAGTTTTTACTTTTCGCGTCTTCAATCAAAGCAATTGTAATATTTAGATGCTTCTCAAAACTTAAAAATTGACGTATTTCTTCGCTAAAACCTAATATTTCATCTGGCAAAGAATCAGAAAAACTCTCCCTTGAAACAGTTGAGAACGAACGATAAAAAAGCCTTTCCCCATCCCCAGGCAGTTTATTGATTTTATCCAATGCCAGTGCAACTTTTTCATCTGTTGTCTGGAGAGTAGTAAGATACTTATGAAATACAGGTTTCCATAGTCTTGTTTCTCTACTTTTGGCACAGCGTTCTATAATTTCCTCGTCCGTTTCTTCACTAAGAAGCTTTAACTTTAGAGCATTATCCTTGTATTGATTTTGATCTTTACGATATATTTTACGAATATCAAAAACAACGATATCTCCCTCTTTTAGCCGTTCGCTGCCACAAATAACTTTATGGTGGACAAAAACTTCTGCCTTTTTGGAAAGCATACCCAACGACTCTTGTAGGGTCGGCATCCTGCCTGCCTTTGATCTTATTTTCGGGTGTTTATAGCTCTCAAACATTTCCAGCAGCAACGAGTCATGTCTGATAAGAGTCGCACATCCAAAGCCTTTATCATAATCATACCAATCTATCACACCCACTTCTCTAAGTAGGCACAAGTTCTTTGCCTCTTTTTCTTCAATCTCAAAAGTGATAAACTGTCCTCTCCTGAGTTCATCTTCGGAACAACTAATTTCACCAGCATGAATATCCAGTCGTCGTCCGTCTTCGCATTCTAAAATTTTGTAATTAGAATGGCGTTCATTTCGGGAGTTCCCAAACCACTTGAATAGTGCTATTTCACTCATTTTAGAAATGTCTTAAGTTAATTGGAGGAATATCTTGATTTTTTTCTAACGGGCTATCTCCAAATCATCTGGTAACACATTCACCGTCCTTCCTGTTCCTTCACCATCCTCATTTAAGAGTTCAAACACACGAGTTACTTGAGCTTGTGAGGGTGTTACCTTCATGTCAAAGCCTCGTTCAATTACAAGCTGACCAGTTGATTTGATTCTATAGATTATTTTGCGATAACCCATTTTTTATCTCCCTATGTTTTCTACATAAATCTTGCTAAAAAGAAGACGACTAACTTGCATTAACATCAAGTATGGATTGCACGAGTAGCCGCATCTGCTAAAACTTCTTCCATCCAAGTATTGATGCTCTTACCTGCTTTTATAGCAGCTAAAAAAAATACGGCGCTGTTCTGGTGTCGTGCGAAATGGCAGCGGTTAAATGGTTTTTTAATTTTACCATACAGGCACAAAGCTTTGACTTTCTCAAGTTACACAAATTTGGTATTTTTGAACCAACACTCAATGGAACTGCTGCTCGATCGAATCCTCGATCGATTTATGAATGATTTGCGATCGCTATAGATACTTTCATAGACAGTATTTATGCTACTTTTAATACTACCAATGGTAGCACAACGATCGCGCAGATTGCCATTAGGGTGCGTCGCCATCTATAATCTGCAAGTTATATCCAAAATCTCGCAGCGACGCACCCTACGGATTAACTTGTTCGGCTAGCAGCACTGCCTTACTTATTGGCTCACCTTACGGAACAAAAAGACGACCAACGCCCATCCAGGTTTCGATATCCAGCAAGATTTCCAGAATATGATCGACACAACGATTTCGATAGACTCGATCGGCTAAAAATCGATCGGCATCTCCAATCGTAATCACAGGTAGGGAATCCACTGTATTTTCTTCTCGGATCACCTGTTCCAGGGAGTCTTCACCCTTCATGCTGCGGTTGGCAGTAAGCAAAATCATCTGATTTGCCTGAGCAAGTCGCCAAACAACTCGATCGTTACTGTCGATCGACAAATTCATCTGCTTGAAAGTGACAAAACGAATTGGGAGTAGATTTAACCAGCCTTGACTCGCAATATTTCCTAATAAAATCTCTGCATGACCTCCGAGATTGTGATCGATCAGAAAATTCATGCTTCTAATTCGTGTTTGGCTTTCTGCTCTTGAAGTTTTGCCCAAAGAGCCTCTCGACCGGGTTTGGGTGGCATCGCTGCAACGCGGGCTGAATGTTCGCGATTGCGCTCTTCCCAGTAATGCTGAATTTCCTTAGCTTGCCTTAAAACAATTTGATACTCTGCTTCGACTTCTGCACGATTTGCCTCAATGTAGGATAAAGCAACGTTAATCTGATCGTCTGTTAAGTCAAACAAGGAACGGATAAACTTGGGGGGATACTGAGCCGTCAGGTAGTCCATCACATCATAGAGAGTGATGCGCGTACCTGAAATTGTCAGTCCGCGCTCTGTACGAATAATGATTGGTTGGTTGTTGGATACTGAAACCATACCCATAGCCTCTGAAACAGTCTAGGAAATAATCCGATCGTACCTTACAAATCTCTGATGTCGTGTTTGTAGAAACCTTTGAGCAAATCCACGCTTGCCTCCCTACACAAAATTAGCCGGATCTTGATCTCGCCGATGCTTCAGCAGAATCGGAGAACCTTGGCCATCACCCACCAAAGCCGCCGTTTCCTCCAACGCTTCCCTCAATCGCTTGGCCGCGTAAATCGACATATCGCGGGGCACATTCACCCGATCGCGCAAATACCGCAAAGCCGCATCAGAACCACTCGGCGGCGTACAAACTTCGCCAGTCATCATCAAAGTTAAAGCACAACGCAAAGCCTCATCGAATAAGTTGTCATCAGCAGGATTGACTCGAACGATGTTGCGCTGGTGCTTAATGACGCGGTGAAGTGCTTCAGCGCGGGAGGTTTCCGGTTCTGGATACATCACATCCGGGAGTCCAGCCCAAGGCCCATTATCCACGCGGGCTTTGTTGAGTAGCATCTGCGGTTCGCCGTTTTCATAACACCCGCCCATCTGAGGCGGTAAATCGTGGACGTGGGTGTGAAAATCGCTCTGAGTGCCGCGATAGGTGGGGCGGCTTTCCATCGCCGCAAACCAGTCAGCAAAGCGCGGGTTTTCTTCCCGCATTGAGTAGCCTTTGTAGTAGTAAAGACTGGCATTCATCCGTTCGACGTAGGGCGTAAAGATGACATCCGCAGTGCCAAATTCATCGAGGAAATAAGGCCCGGATGTGCTAGCCAGAGCTTTTTCTACTTCGGCGACGACGCTGATAAATTGGTTGCGGTTGTGTTGTTCTGCTTTGGCTGAACTTGCTGGGTAGCACAGCCAGGTGCACCAGGCTCTAAATAGCAGTCGTTCTAACCGCCGCAGGGGTATTACTGCCGGGTTTTCCATGCCCAAACCCAAGGGGCCATAGACTCGTTCGAGGGCGATTAAGATATCATCGCTTTCGGTGATGATGCGGCCGTCTAGTTCGATCGCCGGTAGCATTCCCGATGGCACTTTCCGCTTGTACCAGCTTTCTTTTTCCCCATAGCAGAACATAGTAACTTTGTCAATACGGTAGGGGATTTGTTTTTCTTCTAACCACAGCCAGATTTTTTGGCAGTAAGGACACCAAGCATGGTTATCGCGGTACAGGGTGACTCGCACATCGGATTCGGTTTTACCAAAGAGGCGCAAGCAGGCTTGAGCGTTGGTGGGGCCGTTTGTGCGATCGACTTCAAAGTCTGTGAGGGCTTCTAGTTGTGTCCAGGTTAGAGGGGTGGCGATCGTGGCGGTGGATGTCATAGGTAAATTAGTGCTGATGAGGGTTCCCCAAAATATAGACTAAATGTATAGCTTTTCTTGGTCGCGATCGTCCACAAGTTAGCCACCCCCTTGATGATTCGGCGGTTAAAAGAGACTGTTGACTTTGTATGAAGGGTATTACGCCTCATACAAAGTCACAACCAATAGCGAGAATGATTATGTAATCAAAGTCACATTAAATAATCTAATTCAACTTGACATTCATATTTTGTAGTTTCTCTTTTAACCATTCCTCAAACAGAAGATTTTCCAAATCTCGCTTTAAAGCACCTTCTAACGAAGCAGGTAGCAGTTGTTCAACTTTCAACAAACAATAGCGTCCCTCAATCTGAAGCGGGCCAATAATTTGTCCAACTTGTGCATTTTCTGTGGCCTTGCGAACCATTTCTGGCATCTGAGCGCGAATAACTGGCCCCATTACGCCACCTACGACAGCATCATCTACGGTGGAGTATTGTTTAGCTAATTGGGCAAAATCTGCACCCTGTTCTAGTTGCGGTTTCAAATCTTGAGCAATTTCTGGATGCTGTACGACAATGCGTGAAAGGACAACCCGATCCAAATTTTCTTTATTTTGCACAAAGTGTTTTTGTACTTTTAATGCTGTGACCTTTTCTTTGAGATTTTCTTGTTTGATCCGAAAAATCACTTGCTGTTTAAGTACAGCATAATTTATCGCATTTGTCAATAACCATTTTTGGAAACTTTCAGGGCTAGTTAATTGCTGTTGCAACCGAAATTCTAGGATAAATTGTTCTACGATCTCGGCTTCCGGTTCAGGAATTTCTAAAGCTTTTATTTCGTTTTCTACAAGATACTGCTGGGCAATTTCTAACACAACTGTTGATAATTTACCAGCCGTGCGGAGATAGTCAAGGGATTGTTCTAAAGATAAAGTTACACTGTCTATCGATAAAAAATTGTTGATGTCCATTTGGAAATGTTGGTTAATGAGGGCGGTTGAAATGGTAAGGGCGGGTTACCACTATCCGTAGTTTAGCCGCCCCGGATCGATACTAGCTAACTAGCAACTTAAGCAACGTGGGATTGGTAGCCACTTGGGCAAGCGAGTTGGCAACACCTTTGAAATTGCCATCGCCTACTGCTTTGAAAGCATTGACTAAATCCTCGACACCGGGAATCATGTACATTCCTTCAAAGAAAGCATCTAAATACTTACCTTCTCTTAAGTTAACCGCAGCTTGGGCTAAATGTTCGCCTTCTGGGAATCCAGCAACTGTGAATCCTGTAGAAAGCGCTTTTAGGTAGTCGCCTTGCTGCAAACTCCACGCCATGTCTACCCAATTCTTACCATCTGGGAACTTGGCCATATCAAAGCCAGTCGAGAGTGCTTTGAGATAATCGCCCTCCTTGACAGATTGCACCATATCTATCCAATTTTTACCATCTGGGAACTTGGCAACGTCAAAGCCAGTAGAAAGTGCCTTGAGATAATCACCGTCTTTAATAGACCAAGCAGCATCGACCCAACTTTGAATCGTTTGGAAGTTGGAGTTTAAGAAAGCACCGATTGCTTTTCGATTAGCTTCCGCAGTTTTGCGCGTACTTAATGAGGTTGAAACATAGGGCGATACCAGTCCTAATGCGGCCAAGAATAGTGTGTAATCTAACTCTTTGTATTGGAAGGCAGGATTGCTCAAATCGAGAACGGAAAAAGAAGAGTATTTAACCCCAGATGCTTTTTGTTCGCCCTTAATTTCCACACCATTCAGCACAGCCAGTCCGTGTTTTTTCCAGACAAAAGGATTAGAGTACGAGGAAATAACGGCTTGACCGGGCAGAAATGCTTCTCCAGCCATTTGGACGATATCGCCAGATACGACGTAGTGGGTTACATTTTCTGGATTCCCTCCATTGAGGGCAAATTTAAGCGCGATCGAATCATCAATTCCGGGAGAATTAAAGGTGACAGTTTGACCCACTTTATCTGTGAATTCAGCCGCAATTGTTTGAGCTAATGCACCGCCTAAACTGTGACCCACAACATCAGGACGGCGACCTTGCTGATTTTGAGCAGCTAACCAAGCTTCGATCTCATTCTTATTCGCTTGGAATTGACTGTAACCGATGCTAATAGGATTGGCATCTTCCAAAACATCTTTTAACGTTGCGATGCCTTGCCGTTCCGTTGGGCTGCCTGCCGTACCGCGAACGGCAAGAACGGGTGGTTGACTGCCATCAATTGAAACAAGACCTACGGCATAAAATCCAGTGCTGGGATCGGAAATTACTTTGTCAACTTTGTAACCGGAGTTCAGCACTTCACCGACAGCGAGTTTATTGCCCAAGAGACTGTTATTGTTGAAAGCTGGTTCGGCAATAGCAGATACTTCAGGATCTTCGTAGGCAATACCGCGAGCCAGATATTCGTATAACTTGTGTTTTTGCGGGATAGCTGCGGGGTCTATACTTTGTCCTGGCAGCGAGTAATCGTCTGTAATAGCATCAAAAACATTCCCCACAAATGTTCCAGCATTACCCAAACCAGCCGTTTCTAAACCTGCACTCAAAGCTTGCTTGTAGTCGCCATCTTTAACTGCCCAGGCAACGTCTACAAATTTGTCAGCATTGGCAAATCCAGTGGTTGATAAACCCGTACTCAGAGCTTTCTTGTAGTCACCATCTTTGATAGCCCAGGCAATATCGACAAATTTCTCAGCATTATTAAACCCAGCGCCCGACAAACCAGCACTTAAAACATCCTTCCAGTCGCCATCTTTCATCGCCCAGGCAACATCTACAAAGGTGTTGGCGACATCGTTTTTTACATCAAGCTCTTTGAGGATATCTTTCAAGGCAGTCTTGTAGTCTTTGTTGATAATTCCCCAGCCGACATCTACTAGGATATTGACCAGCGTATCTGGAACAGCAGAGCCACCGGGTATTATACCTAGCACTCCATTGATAGCGTTCTTGACAACCTGTTTCCAATCTCCTCCAATCAGGGCAATCAATCCCTCTATGCCATTGACAACAGTGCCGACAACTGGAATTTTCTTTAAGACATCAAGGACAGCACCAACGTCTATACCGTCGAGGGAACTTTTAAGTTTGGCCGCGAGGTCATCTGCTAATTTTTTGACAGGGTTATTTTTATCCAATAACTCCTTAAATTCTTGACCCTGTTTCTTGATGTCGTCAATGCTCTTGGGAATGCGATTAGCTACTTCTTCAGCTACCTTACTGATAGCAATCCAACCTTTTTCCAAGCTCTTTTGCACGGAATGAACAGCATTGTTAGTTCCATTCCAGGCATCAGTCACCCAACCCGTCACTGAATTGGCAGTTGCTATGGTGGCGTTCCAGGTTGCTGCTGCTGTGTTTCTAACGTAGTCAGCAGCATTTACGAAACTATTCCAGCCGTTATTCACTGCACCGTCTATTGAGGTAGCAGCACTACCAACAGCATTCAAGCCATCATCAAGTTTTTCTCTAACGTAGTTAGCAGCATTCCACGTTTCCGATGCAAACTTGCTATTGAGCTGTTGTAGATAAACATCGGCATTTAGCATCGCTTGGCTAGTCTTTTGGGCAACTTGATCGAGAACTGTCACCGCACTGTCAAGCGATTGCCAGGTGCTGTTTGTCAAATCTCTTGCCCACTGCGGGAAGGGGTTGGAAGAACTACCACCACCTGAACCGCCAGAATTTCCAAACAATCCTCCAACTACTGCACCTGTTACAGGATCGCCTAAAACAGCACCAATTCCTGCACCTACAACAGCACCTCCCCAACTCCAAGCGGCTCGTTCTGTAGCAATACTACTGCCTGTACTATTCCAAACTGTACCTGTCATCTTGGCTTCCAGATCGTAGTAGTAGTACAAGTTGTAGAAGTCTTTCCAGTAAACTTCTGGGATGCCATAAGTTCTCAGAGTATTTTCAAACAGATCAAAGTTAGCAGGCTTGTAGGTTTCTGGTTCAGTTGCTTTCGCCAAATGCACCCCCGCCGCAATATTTAGCAGTCCCAAACCTGTTTTAGTATCCCAACCTGGCGTATCCAAGTCAGTCGCCGTGCGGCGAAGAATATCCATCACTTGGGTGTAGTTCAAATTGGGGTTCGCAGCCCAAATTAAAGATGCTGCACCTGTAACTTTAGCTGCTGCTACCGATGAACCAACAGCACCATTACTAGCAGTTCCCTGTGCCAAGATGTCAACACCCTTGCCGTAGTTGGAATAATCAATTTCCCCATAGCTGGAATAATCTGCCCGTTGCCAACCTTCAGCAGCACCCGCAACCAGAATATTGTCAAACTCTTTAGTTGCTTGACTTAGAGCAGACATGAGATCGTTCTGATTTCCTGTTGCGGCAACAACTAACACATTATTCTGCTGGGCATAAGTTAGAGCCGCTCTTTCTAAAGCAGTCAATTCGTGGCGCGTGACAACAATACCATCAGGTAAAGTCTGAGTTAGGTCGAAGCTGAGGTTAACTACAGAATTTGGTTGTCTTGATGCTTTGGCAGTATCAACAAACTCAATCAATGACTGTGCCCAATCGTTTGAATCAACAGCACCTCCTAGCCAAATCGGTGACTTATCATTGATGCCATCAATCCCAATGTTGTTTTTACGAGTCGCACCAATAATCTCTAGGATTTTAGTACCGTGATCGTTTCGCCACCATTCCCCAGAATCCAGCAAGGGGTTTTCGTCACCACCAACTAAATCTTTACCCAGTGTAATGCGCGAGTAGTCAATGTCTGGATTTTCGGCACTAAAACCCGTGTCAATAACGCCAATGAGTGGCAAACCGGATTTTGCATTATCGGGGGTGTTGTACCAACGATTTTCAAAGGTGGCGATTTTTGCCCAAACATCAATTTGAGCTTGAGTATCGTCAACAGAATCATTCCAAGAATTAGTAATTGCGCTATACTGATTCCAAGCGTCACTCATAACCTGCTGGCGAGTGCTGTCTTGCTCTTGATAATGAGTCCAAGCATCTGCCATAACAGCATCAGTATAGTTATCCAGAGCGTAGTATTGATTCCAAGCATCGTTGATTACCCCAGTTTGATAATCATTCATGCTGTTATATTGACTCCAAGCATCATTTATCATCCCAACTCGGTAGTTATCCAAATCGCGGTAGTCGTTCCAAGCATTGCTGATAACGGCATCCGTGTAGGAATCAAAGCTGTTATACTCACTCCAAGCATTGTCCACGACTTCAACTCGATAGTCATTCCACGCCCGGTAGTTGCGGGAAGCATTATTTAAGCTTGTATTTCTGTCCGTGGCATTATTGTTATAATCGATTACAGCATTATTCACTAGAGAGTCGCTGTAGTTGCTGAGGGCATCATACTCGTTCCATGCTGCATCTCCTACACCATATTGATTAAATTCATCTACAACATGGTTGGTACGATCGATCATCCAGTTTTCAATCCGGACGATCTCGTTCCAGTTATGGTTCGTCCATCCATACATCCAGTCGGAAACGCGATTGATTTCATTTGCCGTGTATGCTGCCCAGTCGTACATATACTGTCCGCTACCCGATATTTCATTGTTGAGGTAGTTATCCCAGGCATTTATGTAGTCCGTGTTGCTGGAGAGATTTTGCCAGATATCCCAAGCTTGGTTGTATGTAGAGCTATCGATAGAAGAGACTTCTCCTTGTAAATAGTTCGTCCAAGCATTCATAGAATCTCCACTGCTGGAAATTTGATTGCCTAGATAATCTACCCAAGCATTCATGTAGTTTCCATTACTCGATAGATTGCTCCCGATATCGGGAACTTGATTGTAGATAGAGTTCCCCGCATCACTCAGTTCATTTTGAAGACTTTGTAACTCTTGCTCTCCACTTGCTTCTAATTTGGTCATTTGGGAGTTTGCTTGTTCTAGCCACTCGTTAACGACGGTTTGGGGTGTAACAACTGACTCTGTAATTGTTACTTGTGCAGGGGAGGCGATCGGCCCTTTTCCCTCATCCTTACTAGCTGAATTTTCTACCACGGTTGGTTGTGGGATGGAGCCTGAATTACTGTCTGCTGAAGTGGGCGCGATCGCTCCTATCTCCCCACCCTCATTTGCAACAGTTTCCCCTAAAGTTGGCTGTGTGGTGGATTTCGAGTTATTGTCTTGAGTTGAAGGGGCGATCGCTCCTATCTCCCCACCCTCATTTGCAACAGTTTCCCCTAAAGTTGGCGGGGTATTAGAAGCTGAATTATTATTTTGGGTTGTGGACGTGAGCTCATCGGAGTTGGTAGAAGTTACATCAGTTTCCGTTTTAGCAGGATCGGATGTTGCGGCGGCTGGAGTGACGACGGGGGTATCTGATTTTGATACTTCAGAGGTGATCGCGACTGAATTATTATTGGTTACTACTGCTGAATCGAGATTTTTTGGAGTATCGGATACGATCGCTCCTGCATCCCCCGTGACGCTAGATGAAGACTCGGTTGTCACAACTTGCTGTTCTGGCGATACTGGTGTGGTCGATCCAGAGTCAAGCGGTGCGATCGCTTTATTTTCACTCTCAGAAGTTACCGCTGTTTCATCTGTGACAGGGGAAGTTTCCTCAACGGAAACTGATGGTTTCTCGATCGCGGGCGCGAGCTCATCGGAGTTGGTAGAAGTTACTTCAGTTTCAGTTTTAGCAGGATCGGATGTTGCGGGTGCAGTCACAACAGGGGTGTCTGATTTTGATACTTCAGAGGCGATCGCTCCTGTTTTACTAGCGTTATCTACCTGGTTATCTGTATTGCCGAAAACACTATCTAGCAACTCATCTGTTACCAACTCCCCAACGTTGGGATTCTCCGGTGTTACGTAAGGTTTAGCATACTCAGTCAACGCTTTACCCAAGTTAGTTGGACGCCAATCTTTCTTGAGATCGATGACGCTATCTATACTGACTGCGCTCCCCGTCGCACCCCGCACCTGGAAGATAATGTCATTGTAGTCGCTATCTGTACCTGGCTTGTCTACCCGCAAATCTTCCATGACAAAGGTATTTCCTATACCCGTGACATCGGCAATTTGCCCAGTCATAAAGCTACCATTTGGGTTAGCCATTGGCAGGGAAAATAAAGGCCGTGCGTCATCACCTGTTGCAGACTTGTTTGCAACTTGCTGTAAGTTAGCTCGATTAGGAACTAAGATGAAAGCAAACGTATCCCCTGGAAGCATTGTCAAGGTTTTAACGCCTTTATACTCGCCTTGATTACGGTTGATGTCGTCAGGGAGATCGCCATTAAATCGGGCTCCTTCAGTAGCATCGTTAATGACGACATAACCCAAATTAGAATTACTTACCGCTCTGCGTGCAGCCTCAGTAATAAAAGCATCGGAGTTTTGAGCTAATTTCTCCATCCCCTCCAGATTAAAAATCCCTAACTCTCCCTCATATCCACCTCCGTCAAACAGATAATCAATCCCAACATTGCCAGTTTCACCAACTTTAAATACCCCCATGTTAAATGTAAAGTTTTGAGATGTAGTGACAACGGGAGTATCTGATTTTGATACTTCAGAGGCGATCGCGACTGAATTATTATTAGTTACTACTCCTGAATCGGGATTTTTGGGAGTAGAAGTATCGGATACGATCGCTCCTTCATCCCCTGTGACGCTAGATGAAGACTCGGTTGTCACAACTGGCTTTTCGGACGATACTGGTGTGGTTGATCCAGTGTCAAGCGGTGCGATCGCTTGATCTTCACTCTCAGAAGTTACCGCTGCTTTATCTGTGACAGGAGAAGTTTCCTCAACGGAAACTGATGGTTTCTCGATCGCTGGTGCGAGTGCCTCTGAGTTGGTAGAAGTTACATCAGTTTCAGTTTTAGCAGGATCGGATGTTGCGGGTGCAGTTACAACGGGGGTATCTGATTTTGATAATTCAGAGGCGATCGCTCCTGAATTATTATTGGTTACTACTCCTGAATCGGGATTTTTGGGAGTAGAAGTATCGGATACGATCGCTCCTGCATCCCCCGTGACGCTAGCTGAAGACTCGGTTGTCACAACTGGCTTTTCTGACGATACTGGTGTGGTTGCTCCAGTGTCAAGCGGTGTGATCGCTTGATCTTCACTCTCAGAAGTTACCGCTGCTTTATCTGTGACAGGGGAAGTTTCCTCAACGGAAACTGATGGTTTCTCGATCGCACCAGCGATCGTTTTATTTTCAGTTGAAGTAATGGAAGTGTCGGGCGTCTTAGATTCACTTGTTGCTGGCGTAACGTTTTCTTTTGGCTGTTCCGTATTGTTAAGTGTTTGGCTTTGAGAAGCAGAAGGATTCGTTAATGAGTCCGGTTTTGAATTATCTATTACCGCTTCGTTTAGTTTTAAGCCTGTTAGGGTATCGATTCCTGTATCGGATGTACTAGATTTAGAGGTTACATCAGTTGAAAAAATAATTGTTTGGGTGGTGCTAGATACGGGCAAAATTACATTGTTAATTTCCTCGATTTTTAAGTCTAAAATAGTTGGTGATATATCTTTGTTAGTCGCTGAATCGTTAGCAATAACTGAATTAATAACAGAGTGACCACTGTTTATTTTATCTGATGCTGGTACGAGTGGATTTGTCGATCCTATTACTGCATCTAGGTTGCTTTTTTCATTTTCCAGGTTAAGCGTAGCGTTGTAATTAATTAATTCGCTCACGGTAAAGACCCTCTGATTTATCTACGTTGAATGGGTGGTTTTAGTGGATTTATCGTTGCCTGAATTTCAAAAAGTAAATTTTTAAGCATGGCAATAAAATTAAGCAGCTCTTGCAATGCCCATTACTACCTGATAACGAAACTGGATTAGATATGCACCCTTTTGATAGCTATTACTCTTAAGTGTGAACTTGGCTGGTTAAATCTATCTTGTTCAGTAATAACACTGATGCGCCGATCGCGTCTGTGAGTAAAAGTTATAAATAGTTATATCGTGGCTGCAAACTCTACCAACTTTTTAAGTATAATGGCTTAAACGCCTGCAATTGGGGACAGGAACCACGACCCTTGCGCTAACAAACCGGATAATTTTAAATAAATGACGATCGACGAAGCACTGCTTTTCCTCGACTCAGTTCTCAAACAAGAGCATCTCAACGATATTCACATACTGGTATTGCGGCAGTCTTGGGAAGGACACTCTTATCCACAGATTGCCAAAAGCGCGGGTTATGATGCCGAATATATTAAGTTTGTTGGCTTTCAGTTATGGCAAGTTCTCAGTCGGGTATTCGGAGAAAAAGTCACCAAGAGTAACGTTCAGTCAGTTATGCGACGGAAAGCACAACAGGCACAAGTAACCGTCGCACTACCCAATAGCCAAATTAGTCACGATATCAACCAACAAATCGATCGCAGTAGTACGATCGCCGATCGAGATCCAACTGACTTAACAAAACTCAACAAAACGATTAATTGGGGAGAAGCAATTGATGTTTCTATTTTCTACGGACGTGCAGAAGAATTAGCTTTATTAGAAAAGTGGCTGATCGTCGATCGCTGCCGCCTAGTGACGCTGTTGGGGATGGGTGGAATTGGCAAAACCTCTCTCTCTATCAAGGTAGCAGAACGCATCCAAGAACAATTTGATTATATTATCTGGCACAGTCTCCGCAATGCTCCATTAATACTCGACTTATTGGTAGAATTGATTCAATTTCTCTCGAACCAACAGGAAACGAATTTACCGGAAACTGTGGATGCTGGAATCTCGCGCCTGATGCACTATCTGCGACAGCATCGGTGTCTTTTAATATTAGATAACGTCGAGTCAATTCTACAAGAAGAAGAATGCACGGGTTGTTATCGACAGGGATATGAAGGATACGGTCAACTTCTGCGATGCGTAGCCGAAATCAACCATAAAAGTACCCTGCTACTAACCAGTCGAGAAAAACCGATCGGTGTAGCAGCTAAAGAAGGCGAAACTTTGCCTGTTCGTTCATTACAACTGACAGGTTTAACCACCCCAAGAGCACGGGAGATTTTTCAACGCATCGGTTCTTTTCAAGGGTTAGACTCCGAATGGGATATTTTGATATCCCACTATGCCGGAAATCCCCTAGCATTAAAAATGGTCGCTCCAGCCATTCGCGACTTTTTTGACAGTAGCCTGACCAAATTTTTAGAACTTTTAAATCAAGGAAGTTTAGTATTTGATGATATTCGGAACCTATTAGACCGACAATTCAATCGTTTATCAGATTTAGAAAAAAAGGTGATGTACTGGCTGGCTATTAATCGGGAGCCAGTCTCGCTGGGAGAGTTACAACAAGATTTAGTTTCAAAATTAACTGTCAAAGAATTACTAGAAGTTTTAGGTTCTCTCGTTAGACGTTCTCTCATCGAAAAAACCTCAGACGGCTACACTCAACAACCCGTCGTCATGGAATACATGACGGAACGATTAATCGAAAAAGTCTGCACTGAGATAACCAGCAGCGAAATTGACCTTCTCAGAAGCCTGGCTCTTCTCAAAGCTACAGCTAAAGAATACATTAGAGATACTCAATCAAGTCTGATCCTCAAACCTATTGCCGAGCGACTGCTTTTTAGTTTTGAATGCCAGCAACTTCTCGAAAACCAACTCAAACCAATTTTGGCATCGCTGCGCGGTAAACCAACACTAGAAACTGGCTACGCTGCGGGTAATATTATAAATCTATTGCGTCAGATGCAGCCAGATTTAAGCGGTTGGAATTTTTCTAATTTGACCGTTTGGCAAGCTTATTTAGCCGATACGAATTTGCATCAGGTCAACTTTGCTGGTGCTAATTTAGCTAATTCCGTTTTCGCCGAAGTTTTGGGAAGTGGTTTGTCAGTCGCTTTTAGCCCGGATGGAAAACTTTTAGCAATGGGCGATACAAATGGTGAGATTCACTTGTGGCAAATGCCAGAAGTTAGGCTGCTGAGAACTAGCAAAGAATACGGCAGCATCGTGTTATCCGCTGCTTTTAGTCCGGATGGGAAAACTCTTGCTACTGGCGGTAGTAACGGGACTATTCGTTGCTGGGATGTTAGCAGTTGGTCTATCCGTCAAATATTGCAGGGAAATCATAGCAGTGTGCTGGGAGTTGCTTTCAGTCCAGATGGCAAGATGCTTGCTAGTGGCATCGGTGATGGAACTGTGCGTTTTTGGGATTGGAGTAATGGACGATGTTTGCTAACTTTGCCAGCATACAAAAGTCAGGCTTGGTCGATCGCATTCAGTCCTCCAGGTAAGATTTTAGCTAGTGGCGGTGATGATGGAATACTTAAACTGTGGGATGTTGCTACTGGACAATGCCTGAAAATGTTTGAGAGTGACAGTCGTCAAATTCGATCAGTTGCTTTCAGTTTAGATGGTAAAACGGTAGCCTGTGGTGGTCATGATGCTTTGATTCGCATCTGGGATATTAGCACGGATCGAGTCGTGAGCATTTGCTCTGGACACTCACGAATAGTGGTGTCTGTTGCCTTTAGTCCAGACGGTCAGATTTTAGCAAGTTGTAGCGAAGACAGCACCGTAAGATTGTGGGAGGTGGCATCGGGTGAGTGTCTAAAAACACTGCAAAAACACACCAGTCGAGTTTCATCTGTCGCGTTTCGTCCAGATGGCAAAACTTTAGCTAGCACTGGTGAAGACTGTACGGTGAGACTGTGGGATGTTAAAACAGGTCATTGCCTGAAAACAGTATTGGGGCAAAGCAATCCAGTAAATTCGGTAGTTTTCTTGCCCGATGGCCAAACTTTAGCTAGTAGCGATCGCGCCGTGAGATTATGGAATATCAAAACGGGGAAGTGTTTTAAAAGTATACAGGATGGACGTACTAATCGATTGAAATCCATTGCCTTCAGTCTGAATGGAGACTTGCTGGCGAGTGGATTCTCTGACACTCGTGTCAGGTTATGGGATACTGCGATCGGTGAATGTCTAAAAAGTTTAGAGGGTCATTCTGCTTGGGTTTGGGGAGTTGCCATCAGTCCCGACGGTAAGACATTGGCAAGTTTCAGTGAGGACCAGACTATCAAATTATGGGAGATGAGCACAGGGCAATGTCTTGATACTTTTACTCAGCATGAGAGTTGGGTGATGGGAATTGCTTTTAGTCCTTCAGGTGATATCCTGGCTTCTGCGAGTACCGATAAGACGGTGAAGTTATGGGATCTCAGTACAGGGAAAGTTTTAAGAACTTTGATGGGAAATAGCGGCTGGGTTTGGTCTGTTGCCTTTAGTCCTGACGGTAATATCTTGGCAAGCAGCAACAGTGACGGTAGTATCAAGTTTTGGGATATCAATACCGGAGAATGTCTGACAAGTTTAGAGGGACATGAGGGTATTGTGTCATCTGTAATGTTCAGTCCTGATGGTACACAGTTGGCGAGTGGCGGTCATGACCAAACTGTACGAGTGTGGGATGTTAGCACGGGTAGATGTTTGCAAGTTCTCGAAGGACATGACAATTGGGTATGGTCAGTTGCGTGTAGTTCAGATGGTCAAATTCTAGCCAGTGCCAGCCAAGATGAGACGATTAAGCTTTGGGATGCAGTGACGGGTAAGTGCATCAAAACCTTACCAATTCCCAAACCTTATGAAGGAATGAATATTACAGGTGTTAAAGGTTTAACTGAGGCGACTATTGCGACGCTCAAAACACTGGGGGCAGTTGAAGTAAGTTGATCTGGACTTATACCAAATCCGGGTTTACTACCCCTTTTTTTGTATTATTTGTCATTGCGAGGAACGAAGCTATCACAGAGACTAAGCGATAGCTTCGTTCCTCGCAATGACGGAGGGGTAGTCATGATATTAAACCCGGATTTGGGATCGGGCGACTACATTTGGGGAGGGGGTGGGGCGTCTTGAATTTTAGCCAGTGCTGCTTTCATTTCAGGAGTGGCTAGCAACTTTTGGGTATCTGCGATTAAACGATCGCCCCAGAGGTTTTCTTTGAGATATTCTACGGTAGCATAGCGTTTGTCGAGTTTCAGAGCTGCTTCTCCCATCGCTAAGCCTTTTTCTTTGTCACCTTTGGTGTAGAATGCTACTGCTAGAGCTAGCATTGCTTCGGCTGCTTTGTCGTCGATCATGATCGCCTGTTCCCAGCGTTTGATGGCGCTATCAATATCTCCCATTTCGTATTTGACTAATCCGATATTGTTAATAGCAGGCCAGAGGTTTTTTTCTAAAGCAAAGGCTTTTTCGTATTGGGCGATCGCCTGATCAAACCGCTTCAGCTTATAAAAAGCATTGCCTAAATCAAATAATGCACCTGGAGTGTCTGGTTTTAACTTTAACCCTGCTTGCAAATATTCGACTGCTTTCTCGTAGTTCGCTTTCCGAAAGTGAGCTTCTCCCAAGACAAATTTAATTGATGGATTTTCTGGTGACAGAGATTGAGCTTGCCCCAAAGCTTCAATGCCTTTGTCAAACTGCTCGACTTGAAGGTACAAGCTACCTAACAAAGTCCAAGTTTGAGCATTTTTGGGGGCTAACTGTGTGGCGAGTTCGGCTCTGGGTACCGCTAGTTGGTACTGCTGCAGTCTGGCTAGCTGGACGGCTTCTTCTGCAAGGCTCAAGGCCGTTTGTTCGAGTTGGGCCGAGTCGATTTGCAGGGTGTAAGGCAGGAGTGCCTGACAGGCAGCAGGCTCGGGCATTGTCCACAAACCGAGTGCAAGTAGCAGAGATATTAAAGGAATGCGATTAGGCACTGTACAGCCCCAGAAAAAAATATAAGGGTTTCTCGATCGCCTATAATAACTCATATTTTTGAGTTTTGATATTGCTTCTTGACTCGCAACACTTCGGGGTTTTCATTTAAATACTTCTCAAATTATGTTTACATTCAGGATAGCCGTTTTTCTTCACCGTTGTATTGACGAATTATCACCTCACTACAAATAGGCAAAATTATGAGTTATTAGAAACTTGAATTAGTTAATAAATAACGTTTCGCGGTTTTCCGTTGAAGAATTCCCAAACTATGTTTTTAATCAGAAATAATAGTTGGTCTTTACAGGTTTAGAGAGGAGTGAATTCCTCACTACAAACCTAGTAAATTCTTCATTTTCAGGAATTTGAGTGAGTTAATAAAGTGTGTTGAATTTTGTCTAATAATTGTGCGGCTGACAAGGAAGAAGGCAAAATTTTGGCAGATACTTCTTGCAGCAGAAAGTCGATCGCCTCGGATTCGGAATTTACAGCAGACCGATAATCCCAGACTAAAATTGGCAGTTTTACTGCCATTTGTCGCAGGTTCGATAGCGCCTGCAACATAGCGGAGGATTCTGAGGGAGCATCTCGCAAGCACAGCAAAACTAAGTCAACACTTTGATATTGCAACTGCTGCAAAACTTCTGTCCAGCAAGGAGCGATGGACCATCGAAATCCTGCGGTTTGGATGTACTGAATCAAAGCTTGAAAGTTGGGAGTAGAAAACTGGGAATTGGGCATGGGAATCTCGACTTTTGTCGATCGCTCGCAATCTTTCAATTCTTCCGTCGGGTTCCCCCCAGAAGTTCGGTGCAAATCGGGTAAAGTCGAAATGTCGGCCAATAAAATGCTGGGCTTCCAACTCATGCCCGCAGCAACTTGAATCACTTGCCACAAAGCACTTGGCACCAACCCGGTACCTGAAGTTTCACTGTCGTCGGGACTGCGGGTAGCCAAACAGGGAAATACCGACAATCCTTTGACTTGATTTGCCAGTTGCGTAGTGGGATGGTCTAAAGTCACCAAGGGGAGAGAACCCAAATTTCGAGATCGACTTAACTGTTCGATAAAAGCTAAGGGGTTTTGCAGTTGACTTGTACCGTCTAAGACGATCGCGTCGGGCCGCCAAATTCTGGCCACGAGTTCTGCTTGGCCGAGGTCGTCTGCTTCTAAAACCCGGCAGTAGTTGGGGTTGAGCAGTAAAGCGGAACCTTGAGAGGAACCGTTTTGCGGGCTGAGCCACAACACGGTTAAAGAACTCCTTACTTTGGGGCTACTAGCATTACTGTGGCCGATCAAGTCTGCCAGCAGCCGCCGCAAAGCTGGTTCTTCCACCGGCAAGCTCAAAAAGCCTTCGGCTCTGTTGACACTGGCCCGTTCTTTTTCGCCTCTGGTGGCCGTGACGATCGCCGGAATCGATCGGGTATCCGGGTCACTCTTGAGCAGCGTCAGCACGTCCCAACCCGACAGCAGTGGCAGCAGCGGGTTGAGGAAAATCGCTTCGGGACTGAACCTGCGGGCTTTTTCCAGCGCTTCGGTGCCGGAACGGGCGACTATTACTTGGTAGCCCAAACCTGAGATCACGTTGGTTAAATCTTCGATATATTTGGGAACTGCTTCGACTATTAATACTAAACGAGAGCGAGAATTGGCGATCGGAGTCTGATATTTTGGTTTTAATAATTCTTCCTCGGTGGCTGTACGTGCTGGGAATTCTTCGCTGCTGTTTCCCGGAGGATTTGGCGGCAGCAGCAGGGTAAATTGAGAGCCTTGGTTTTCTGAGGAAATAAACGAAACGTCTCCGCCGTGGAGCCGAGCTAGGCGTTGAGTCAGTACCAGTCCCAGTCCGGTTCCTTGAAAGCGCCTGGTGAGGGGGCTTTCTAGCTGTTGGAATTTCTGAAAGATTAGGTGCTGTTTGTCGGCGGGGATGCCGATGCCAGTGTCCCAAACTTTGAATGCGATCCAGCCTTCCCAAACATTTACTTTCAATCCGATTTTGCCACCGAGTTCGGTGAATTTTAGGGCGTTGGAAAGGAGGTTAACCAGCATTTGCCGCAATCGCAGTTCGTCGGCAATTAAGTGGCTCAGTTCCGGTTCTATTTCGAGTGTAAATTCTATTTGGGCGGAGGGTTCTGCGTTTGCTGTACCGTCCGTTTTGCTCGGGCCGGCAGGGTTTTTTTCTTCTTGCTGTTGCAGTTGTTTTGCTTGTTCAAAGGCTCTTTGGCAGGTTGATGCTATTTCGACTGCTTCGGGAATTAGTTCTAGCTGCCCGGTTTCCATCCGGGTTAAGTCTAATATATCGTTAACTATTGTCATCAAATGCCGCCCGCTTTTATGGATTAGTTTGGCGTAGCGTGTTTGGCGATCGTTGAGTTCTCCGATCAATTTATCTTTGAGGAGGCTGGACAAACCGAGGACGGCGGTGAGCGGGGTTTTTAGTTCGTGGCTGATGCAGGATAAAAATTCGTCTTTTAGTCGGTTGAGGTGGATTAAATCTGCGTTTTTCGCTGCTAGTTCTTTGGCGACTAAATGTTCTTCGGTGACATCTTGTCCCATTACTAAAATTAGCTGGTCTGAGAGTGGCTGTTTGACAAATTGCCAGATCCGTTCTTGACCTTTTTGTACGGGGCACTCGCAAATGTAGGTGTCTGGTTTGCCGGCCATGGGACACCAAGCTGGAGCGGTTAATGTTGAAGGGGAGGCAGCAGCGTACAGGGGCAGCGGGCAACTGGTGGCTGCGGTTGAATCGCGCTCGTCCGATCTACTTGCTCCTACTAGGCTCCTGCACTCTTTGGTGATTGCCTCTAACTGCACGCTCTTGTATTCGCTTGTTAAATGGCTTGGTTTGCGGGGCGAGTGTTTACCCAAATTTGCTGCTGGTTCTGGAACTGGTTCTGGGCCTGCTCCCAGCAAAATCCGCCACGCTGCGTTTTGGCTGACTATTTGTGCAGTAGGGGTTTGCAATCTCAGGGGCAGGGGCAGTTTTTCCAACAGTTCCACTAGGGAGTTCAGGTTTTCCGAAGGTTTCAATCCTGCTTCTAGAAAGCGCACTTGAGCGTCTAGAACCGTGGCGATGGCTTCGGAAACCGGCCTTAATTCGATTTCTTTGACGACTGTTGCCGGCTCTGTGAGGCTGCAGAGCGAGCTGCTGTTGAGTGCGGCGAATTGCAGCAGGCTCAGGCTGTCTAGCATTCCTAAAAATTGACCACTGGCATCTGTCAGGGCGATCGGGTTGTTTGATGAAATGCCTGCGGTTTGGCGGTTTGGCCGGGCTGGGGTGTTCTGTTCCTCTGTTTGCAGGTACTGCCAGAATTCGCTGATGCTCATAGCGGCGGGTAATGCCCTGACTGGTTCGATCGCGATCGGGCTTTCTGACAAAGGTTGCTGCCCGTCGTTTGGGCGATCGGCCGCGCGGGCCCAAAGGCTGCGGAGGTACACTAATCCCAGCGGCTGTAGCTGTTCGTTGACTACTGCGACTCGATCGCAGTTGCTGGAGCTGAAAATTGACCGCAGCGCTTCTAGCGTCGCCGTTTGGAGGCACAGCGGCACTGGCTCGATAAAATTTTTGAGACTGGGGGTGGTGGTTGACATAACAAACCTGAGAGTCTGCTATCTATAGCAGTAATATTTTTGATACCCAATGTAGCTGCGGATTTCTATATCTTATTTGTTTTATATCAGTTCGCTATTAGGCCGGGGATCGCCACCGAGACCTAGGAGTTCGATGCCTGCACCTGATTTGAGGCGACTAGCAATTATTTTAAGGCTTAAGCTTAATTGCAGAAATCAAGCTCAGGGTGCTTGACACAAAAACCAAGGAGTACACTTTGATTATTCCTTTGCTGTAAGCACATCGCTTATTTTGCGGTTAAGATTGGTTAAAATAAATATTGAGATGATTGTTAAAATGTTAAGTTTTTTGTAAAGGAGATATCAACTCTGAGCGATCCAGCACTTTCAGGCAACTTAGGTGGTGCACCTACAGCTTTGCTTCCTCAACTGTCTATCGGTATTTTTGTCCGCTCTGAGGAAATCGCAGCCTCTGCGATCGAGCTTTTGAGAGGCGAACGCTATGCTTTAACGCACATGAAGTCGGCGGTGGAGTTTTTGGGATTCCTTAAGCATAATTATCACCTTGATTGTTTGGTTTTGGAGGTGGATGGGGATCTGCGATCGCTTCTGAGCAAGCTGCAAGAACGATCGCTCTTTTTGCCTGCTGTGATTTTTTCGCCCCAGCCGGGGGAGGATGCAACACCCGAAGCATCACCTTCAGATAATTTTGAGGCCGCGGCCAGTACCGCCGACCATAGTCAAGAGCAAAGTTGTGCTTTTTTTTACCACCCTGCTGAGGTACAACTGCCAATCGATCGATCAACTGAAATAAATGCAAGTATCGATCGGGCGATCGCACAATTTCTGAAACTTTCAACTCCGGTTCCTGTCAATTACCAATCCGTAACGGTCGATGCGACAGCCCAATTGACTGCTCAAAGTTTGCTCAGCCGACAGCAGCGGCGGCTGGCGGAAAAATTACGGGAGCGATTAGGATACTTAGGTGTGTATTATAAAAGAAATTCCCAGATTTTTTTGAGAAATCTGTCGGGACCAGAGAAGCAAAAGTTTTTGGAGCAACTCAAGTCAAGTTATCGCGACATCGTTTTGAATTATTTTTCTCAAGGTGCTGCGGTCAACAATCAAATAGATGAATTTGTGAATTTGGCTTTTTTTGCTGACGTTCCCGTGACTCAAATTGTAGAAATTCACATGGAATTGATGGACGAGTTTGCTAAACAGCTAAAATTAGAAGGGCGCAGCGAGGAAATATTGCTTGATTATCGTTTGACCCTGATTGACGCGATCGCTCATATGTGCGAGATGTATCGGCGATCGATTCCGAAAGAGACATATCAAAGTAGAATGTAGAAGGGATTCGGCCTAATTTAAGAAAGAAAAGGTAGAAGGTAGAACCTAACAAAAAAGAAAGGAGCCGACCAACGGTCGCGCGAGCGCGAGGCTGAAATTATTATAAAATAACAAAGAACAGCGGATTTAAGACAAATAACAACTACAACTAACATCTGACAACTAATACTCAACATTTAAAAAAGTTCATGAGTCCTCTGAAGAAAACCTACGTTCTGAAGCTGTACGTTGCGGGGAATACTCCCAACTCAGTGCGAGCTTTGAAAACCCTAAAGGACATCCTAGAACAAGAATTTCAAGGAGTCTACGCGCTGAAAGTCATAGACGTTCTCAAAAATCCTCAGCTAGCAGAAGAGGACAAAATATTGGCAACCCCGACGCTGGCCAAAATCCTGCCGCCGCCGGTGCGAAAAATTATTGGCGATTTGTCCGATCGTGAGAAAGTTCTGATAGGATTAGATTTGCTCTATGAAGAACTTCGCGAAGAAGACCTGAATTCATAAGATAATCAGGTGAGAGTCAGTCAATTTTAGATTTGAGACTTCGGTTTGGCGTGAAACGTTCGGCGAGCGCGAGCGTCGAAGCGTCGAGTCGCGCTCAGTCGAAAGATTTTAGATTTTAGATTTACTCAACAGATGAATCTGGGAGGTGGAACAAAAGTCTAAGATTTTGATCTCTCCACGACAGGAATACGTGGCAGGGTATCCGTTTTTCCGCGGGTCATTAGTCAGCAGTCAGCAGTCATTAGTTATTGAGCAAGAGCCAAAACTAAAAGCTGGGTACAAAGACTCATGATCGGCGGTTAATGAGTGACAACTAAAGAATACTGAGAGTTGACAAAAATCGATATGAATGAAATTAGTCAAACGGTTCAACGAGAAGGATTGGTAACCGCAGGAGTTGAAAAAATTCGCACAATGATTGAGGGTTTCGATGACATCAGTCACGGCGGAATGCCGATCGGCAGAACCACCCTAGTCAGCGGCACGTCAGGAACGGGAAAAACTTTATTTGCCGTACAATTTATCTATAACGGAATCACCCATTTTGACGAACCGGGAGTGCTCGTAACTTTTGAAGAATCTCCGACAGATATTATTAAAAATGCTTGCAGTTTCGGTTGGGATCTGGCCAAGTTAATCGATGAAGGCAAGCTATTTATTTTGGACGCTTCCCCCGATCCAGAAGGTCAGGATATCGTGGGAAACTTTGATTTATCTGCCTTAATCGAGCGGATTCAGTACGCCATTCGCAAGTACAAAGCCAAGCGCGTTTCTATAGATTCGGTGACAGCCGTATTTCAGCAGTACGACGCTGCATCGGTGGTGCGCCGAGAAATTTTTCGCTTAGTTGCGCGCCTCAAACAAGTAGGAGCAACTACAGTTATGACTACCGAACGGCTGGAAGAATACGGCCCGGTGGCGCGGTTTGGAGTGGAAGAATTTGTGTCAGATAATGTAGTGATTGTTCGCAACGTTTTGGAAGGGGAACGCCGCCGCCGCACAATGGAAATTTTGAAGTTGCGCGGTACAACTCACATGAAGGGCGAATATCCTTTTACTATGACTAATGACGGAATTAATATTTTCCCCTTGGGGGCGATGCGATTAACTCAAAAGTCTTCAAACGTGCGGGTTTCTTCTGGCGATAAAACTCTCGACGAGATGTGCGGCGGCGGTTTCTTTAAAGACTCGATTATTTTGGCTACGGGTGCGACGGGAACAGGCAAAACGCTGTTGGTGAGCAAGTTTTTGCAGAATGCTTGTATGAACGGCAATCGGGCGCTGCTGTTTGCCTATGAAGAGTCGCGAGCTCAGTTGTTCCGCAATGCTTATTCTTGGGGCATTGATTTTGAGGAAATGGAACAGAAAGGACTGCTGAAGCTGCTGTGCACTTACCCGGAATCTGCGGGTTTGGAAGACCACTTGCAGACTATTAAATCAGAAATTGCTGAGTTCAAACCTTCTCGAATTGCAATAGACTCGCTGTCGGCCTTAGCTAGGGGTGTCAGCAATAATGCTTTCAGGCAATTTGTGATCGGAGTAACAGGTTTCGCGAAGCAGGAAGAAATAACCGGCTTTTTCACGAATACCAGCGACCAGTTTATGGGTTCTAATTCTATTACGGACTCCCATATTTCTACGATTACGGACACGATTATCATGCTGCAGTATGTAGAGATTCGAGGGGAAATGTCGCGGGCAATTAATGTGTTTAAGATGCGTGGTTCGTGGCACGACAAAGGGATTCGGGAATACACGATTACTGAAAGAGGGCCGCAAATTAAAGATTCGTTCCGTGGTTACGAACGGATTATCAGCGGTTCTCCGACTCGGATTACGATTAATGAGAAGAGTGAGCTATCGCGGATTCTCCAGGGTGTGCAAGGTCAAAGCGATGACGATATTTAAGAGTTACCAGTGATTGGTCGTTAAAATTAGGTTGGGTTGAGCTAGGAAACCCAACTTTTTTAATTTGAGGAGTTTGTGAACATTTATAACAACCGCGGCGCAAAAAGTCCGGGGCAAACTTGGCAGATATGGAGGTAGTTTTGGAGATACTTGGAACAGATGGGAGCGAAACTTGAGCAGAAAATAGGACTATCGGTAATACAATTAACCTGAAACCCTTGCTCTACAAAAGACATAAACAATGAGCACGGAGGGATTTGAACCCCCGACCCTCAGGACCGGAACCTGATGCTCTATCCACTGAGCTACGTGCCCTCGACTTTTTTGAGTATAACACGTCTTGCGGAAAATGGCGAGTGTCGATCGCAAATTTCCTGGTCTACCTCCAAACCGCTTGAGCCATGCGGGTTCAACTCGCCCGCGCGCTCAAATATCAGGCTGTTCTCGAAGCCAGAGACTGCAACTTTTACCTAAATGGTAACAATAATACGACAATGGGTAAAATAATAGACTTTAATCGAGTAAACATTAGGTTCACATTAGATCGGGGTCGAGCATCTACCACAGCTAAAATAGCCCGCATCAATTCCCCCTAGCTAAGCGGCAGTAAATAAATGGTGCTGCTATTAAGACCGGTGGTACAAATACGGTTCTAGACTAAGTTCACCAAACCTCTCAATCTTATGGTTTCTAAAATTTTAGACAAATTACCGCTGCGAACAGTTCTCATAGTTCCATTTGTACTGCAAATCGTGGGAGCCGTGGGACTCGTAGGATATCTGTCTTTTAGAAACGGACAAAAAGCAGTTAATAACCTTGCCAGTCAGTTAATGAGCGAGGTGAGTTTGCGTGTCGAGCAAAACCTGCAAGTTTACCTGACAACTCCCCATCAAATCAATCAAACCAAGCTGGATGCTGTCAAGCTCGGGTTGTTAAAAATGGAAAACTTATCAGCTTGGGAGAAATATCTTTGGCGGCAAGTAAAATTATATCCCTATATCAATTTTACCTCGGTTGGCAACGAAAAGGGAGATTATAGATCCGGTGAACAACTTTCTAACGGCTCCCGCACGATGAATGTGATAGAAACATCTACTGGGTTAAATTTTAATTCTTACAATACGAACGAGCGAGGCGATCGCACTACATTTATCACCCTTGTAAAAAACTATGATAATCGGCAACATCCTGCGTACAAAAAAGCCGTAAAAATCGGAAAAGCTACTTGGAGTTCGGTTTATGTTTCCTTGCTAGAGCCGACCTTAATTATCAGCGCTATCCAACCCGTATACAGCGACAAAAATCAGGTAGAAGGAGTATTATTTGCTGCTTTGCGTCTCGACCATATTGGAATATTTCTCAACAGTCTCAAAGTGGGCAAATCCGGTCAAACATTTATTGTAGATCGCCAGGGTACTTTGTTAGCAACTTCCACCACAGAAAAACCGTTTCGCACCCAAGGTAATGAAAGACAATTGTTTAAAGTAGAAGAAAGCAGTAACCCTTTTACTCAAGCGACAGCTAAATATTTGACTGCAAAGTTTGAAAAATTAGACCAAATTAAAAAATCTGAGTTATTGAGCTTTGAAATAGATGACAAGCGACAATTTTTAAAAGTCTTGCCGTTCCAAGACGGCAAAGGTTTAGACTGGCTGATTGTCGTAGTTGTTCCCGAAGCAGATTTCACCAAAGAAATCGATGCCAATACCCGCACAGCGGTTTTGCTCTGTTTCGCAGCTTTAGGAGTAGCTGTCGCGATCGGCATTCTGACTTCTCGGTGGGTGACAAATCCTATTTTGAGCTTAAATACAGCAGCAAAAAATATTGCTAAAGGTGAATGGGACACAACAGTACAAAGCGAACGCTCCGACGAATTGGGGGAATTAGCCAAGTCATTTAACAGCATGGCTCAACAACTGCAACAATCTTTTGAAACTTTAGAACAGCGAGTGCAAGAGCGGACGGCAGAATTGGCTATAGCTAAAGACAAAGCGGAAGTAGCGAATCAAGCTAAAAGCACTTTTCTTGCTAACATGAGCCACGAATTGCGATCGCCTCTCAATGCAATTCTTGGCTTTTCCCAACTGATGACTCGCAGCCAAACTCTATCCCCAGAACATCAAGAAAATATTAGCATAGTTAGCAGCAGCGGAGAACACCTCCTTACCCTGATTAATAACGTACTGGATTTATCTAAAATTGAATCGGGGCGCACCACCCTCAATCCCCATAAAATAGACCTCTATCGCCTGCTCAATGACTTAGAAGATATGTTTCAACTCAAAGCAGATGACAAGCACTTGCAGTTGGTTTTTGACCGCAGTCCCGATGTGCCACCATACATAGAAGCGGACGAGTTAAAGTTGCGGCAAATCTTAATTAATCTGCTCAATAACTCTCTTAAGTTTACCCATGAGGGCGGTGTAGCGGTCAGAGTTAGCAAGCAGTCATTAGGCACAAATCAGCAGACAGAAGGGAGCAATTTTGAGCACTCCGAAGGATCAAAAAATACAGAAAATTCAGCAATTAATGGCATTAAAATATCTCAATTCAGTCAGTCGAACAACCAGATTATTGTAACGCCAAATGACGATTCAGCTTCTACCTCTTCCTTCTTCCTTCATTTTGAAGTCGAGGATACTGGTTCGGGTATTGCTACCAATGAATTAGACGATCTTTTTGAACCTTTCGTGCAAACCAAGACAGGCAAAGATTCGCAAGAAGGTACCGGCTTGGGATTGCCAATCAGTCGCAAATTTGTGGAATTAATGGGCGGCGAAATGAGCGTCTCTTCTGCTGTTGGTAAGGGAAGTAATTTTAAGTTTGACATTCAAGTTATTGCGGTCGATGCGGCTGATATTGAAAGCCCAAAACCGAGGCGGAATGTTATTGCCCTGGTTCCCAACCAACACACCTATCGAATTTTGATAGTAGACGATAAACCGCTCAACCGCCAACTGTTAATTAAAATCCTCTCTCCTCTGGGTTTTGAACTAAAAGAAGCTACTAACGGTCAAGAAGCTATTGAGATTTGGGATAGTTGGGAACCGCATCTAATTTGGATGGACATGAGAATGCCTGTGATGGACGGCTACGAAGCTACGCAATACATTAAAGGTACTCTTAAAGGTCAAGCTACTGCGATTATTGCGCTGACAGCGAGCGTTTTGGAGGAAGAACGGGCAGTTATTTTATCGGCGGGCTGCGATGCTTTTATGAGGAAGCCTTTCCGGGAAGCCGATATTTTTGATGCTATGCACAAACATATCGGAGTGCGCTATATTTATGAAGATCCGGGTCAAACTAATTTATCGGCAATCAAAGAGGGCGATCGCGGAATGACTGCGACTGATTTCGTGAAATTGCCGGATTCACTGGTAGCTGATTTAAAGCTAGCAATACTGAATGCAGATATGGATTTAATTGATACCTTGATAGAGCAAATTCGATTAAAGGATGCAGTAACGGCAGGTGCGATCGCAACTTGTATAGAAAATTTTGAGTACGACAAAGTTTTAAAGTTAATATCTCAAGCAATATCACATGAATAACGACATTCTTAGCACCGATCGCGGTAATATTTTAGTAGTTGACGACACCCCAGCTAATTTGCGGCTGCTAGCCGGAATTTTGAATAGCAAGGGCTATAAAGTGCGCCCGGTACCTAGCGGCGAGTTAGCGCTTTCGGCGGCAAAAGGTATGCCACCAGATTTGATTTTGCTGGATATTATGATGCCCGAAATGAATGGATATGAAGTTTGCGAAAAGATCAAAGCTGATCAACGAACTTGCGACATCCCGGTGATTTTTATTAGCGCGATTAATGACGTACTTGATAAGGTCAAAGCCTTTGCTGTTGGCGGGGTAGATTATATTACCAAGCCCTTTCAGGTGGAAGAGGTTCTAGTGAGGGTAGAAACCCATTTAGCAATGTGCCAGTTGCGAAAAAAACTCCAACAGAAAAACACTGAACTTACAGTTACTTTAGACCAACTGCAAGCTACTCAGAATCAATTAGTGCAATCGGAAAAAATGGCGGCATTAGGGCAACTGATTGCGGGCATTGCTCACGAAATTAATACGCCGTTGGGGGCGATTCGGTCGTCTATTGGAAATATTACCAGCTTTTTGGATAACAATCTCGAAAGTTTGCCAGTTTTTTTTAAAGAACTGTCAGCAGAACGCCAGCACGATTTCTTGCGTTTGATGTACAGTTCTAGTCAACAAAATTACTCTTTATCTACTCGAGAAAAACGGGTATTGAAAAAAGGCGTGAAGCAGCAACTAGAGTCGGAAGGCATTGACAATTCTGACAGCCTTGCTAGCATTTTAGTCAATATCGGATTGCAAGGAAATTTGCAAGAATTCTTGTCGTTGCTCAAAGATCCTGACAGCGAAAATATTATAAAAACAGCCTACGACTTTGCTAGCATTCACAAAAGCGCCCGAACCATCGCTACCGCTACTGAACGCGCTGCAAAAGTCGTCTTTGCTCTGAAAAATTATGCGCGTTACGATGTAAATGGGGAAAAAATACAGGTGAATATTACGGATGGAATTGAAACGGTATTAACCCTTTATCAAAACCAAATCAAGCAGGGTGTGGAAGTTGTCAGAAACTATCAAGATCAATTACCGGCGGTACTGTGTTATCCTGACGAACTCAATCAAGTTTGGACAAATTTAATTCACAATTCCTTACAAGCGATGGACAATCAAGGAACTTTAACAATTGACGCGGTACAACAAGATACCAACGTCTTGGTAAAAATTATTGACAGCGGTAAGGGGATTCAACCAGAGATTATTCCGAAAATTTTTGAGCCTTTTTTTACTACTAAACCTGCGGGAGAAGGCAGCGGGTTGGGACTGGATATTGTCAAAAAAATAATTGAAAAACATCAGGGTAAAATTGATGTGGAGTCGATGCCCGGTAAAACAGCATTTACCGTGTCTTTGCCGATTAATTTAACTGAGTAGGTAAAGCGCCGGAGACTGAAGTCTGGGGCTAAAATTTGCAGTCTACGCGCGCAGAATGTAGAATTTGGAAAACGGTGTGCTGCCCATGGGGGTTCACCCTGCCACACTAAAGAAGGAAACTAGCGATGTCTAAATCAGCAATTTTGTGTGTGGACGATGAAGTAGGAGTGTTGGAAAGTCTGGAAATTGAACTGCAACAGGCATTTAACGGTAAATATCTTTGCGAATTTGCTGAAAGTGCTGCCGAAGCCCTGGAAATTATTGAAGAGCTATGTGAAGATGAGGTTAACATTTTAGTAATTGTCTCTGATTGGTTGATGCCCGGAATGAAAGGAGATGAGTTGCTGATTAAAATTCATCAAAAATATCCGCAAATTGTGACAGTGATGCTGACAGGACAAGCAGATAAAGAAGCAATCGAACGCACAAGAACTCAAGCAAATCTTCATGCTTTCATAGAAAAACCTTGGCGAAATCAAGAATTAATTGAAGCGATTAAGTCGGGTCTAGCAAATTTATGAAAAAACCAGTCATTATTTGTGTCGATGATGAGCAGACTATACTCGATAGTCTGGAAATAGACCTGCTAAAAGCCTTTGAAGATAAATATTTAATTGAAACGGCCCAAAGTGGCGAAGAAGCTTTAGAGTTGCTGTCAGAACTTTTAGCAGAACAGTATGAAGTTCCTTTGGTAATTTCGGATCATATCATGCCGAACATGAAAGGAGATGAGCTATTAAGGAGCATTCATGCCATATCGCCGAACTGTCTCAAGATTATGTTGACGGGGCAGGCAGATTTGGAGGCGGTAGCCAATGCTATTAACTATGCTAAATTGTACCGATACATACCTAAGCCTTGGCAATGTGATGACTTAAAATTAACTGTCACTGAGGCAATATATAGATATTTTCAAGATAAACAATTAGCTGAAAAACAAAGAGAACTTCAGGAAATGAATCAGGAGTTGGTAAAATTAAACCGCAAGCAGGCAATGCTGATTGCCAAACTCCATGAAAACGAAAGTCGCTTGACGCAATATCTAGAAGCTATGCCATTGGGCGTGTGCGTGCTTGATGCGAACGGTCAATCTTTTTACGCAAATCAGAAGGCGCAGGAGATATTTGGCAAAGGCACTGTGCCGCATATTAATTCAGAGCAAAAAGCAGCAATTTATCAATTCTATAAAACCGGGACTAATCAGAGATGCCCCGTGGAAGAATTGCCAATTATGCGGGCGCTTCGGGGCGAAAATGTGCGGACTGAGGGTGTAGAAATTCGTACAGCTAGTAAGATTATTCCTGTAGAGAGTTGGGCAACTCCAATTTATGATTCTACAGGCGAGATTTCCTATGCGATTATTGCTTTTAGTGACATAACTGAACGGAAGGAAGCTGAAGCGGCGCTAATTCAAGCTGAAGAGAAGTATCGCGGGATATTTGAAAATGCTCTAGAAGGTATTTTTCAGACGACGCCGGACGGACATTTTATTAGTGCGAATCCTGCTCTGGCGGAAAGTTACGGCTACGATTCCGCGTCAGAATTGATAGAAAGTATTAATGAGATTCAGCAGCAATTGTACGTGGAACCGAACCGCCGTCAAGAGTTCCTGGCGCTGATGAAACAGCACGGTACTCTGTGTGAGTTTGAGTCTCAGGTTTACTGTCGAGATGGCAGCATTATCTGGATTTCTGAGTATGCGCGCACAGTTTATGATGCTAATGGTGAAGTGCTTTACTATCAGGGTTTTGCTAAGGATATTAGTTTGCAAAGACAGGTGCAAGTGGAACGAATCAGGTTTACTAATGATTTAGAAAAAGCTTTGGCAGCCGAAGAAAAGTTAAATGAGGCACTGTCAGAAAACGAAAGCCGATTGACTCAATTCCTGGAAGCGATGCCAGTGGGAATATTTGTTGTCGATGGTAAGGGTAAACCTTTTTACATGAATTCTTGGGGCGAAAGGATACTAGCCCAAGGTTTAATTTTTGATGGGGGTACTGACCAATTTCCTGAAGCTTATCATTTTTACGACGCTGGAACTAATCAATTGTATCCGAGGGATAGCCAACCGATTGTTCGGGCGTTGCGGGGAGAATTTGTGCGTATGGACGATCTAGAAGTTCATGGGTCGGATCGGATTGTGCCGATCGAGGTTTGGGCGACTCCAATCTACGACGAACGAAAAAACATAGTTTATGCGATCGCAGCTTTTCAAGACATCACGGAACGTCTAGAGGTAGAAACAGAGCGCCGCCAGTTCACAGACGAGTTGCAAAAAGCTTTAGCAGCGGAAGAAAAATTAACAGATGCTTACGGGCGGTTTGTGCCGCACGAATTTCTCCACTTTCTGGGATATGAAAGTATTCTGGAAGTCAAATTAGGCGATCAGGTACAGAAAGAAATGTCGGTGCTGTTTTCAGATATCCGCGATTTCACTTCTCTTTCGGAAAGGATGAATCCCGAAGAGAATTTTCAATTTATTAATGGTTATTTGTCGCGGATGGAACCGGCAATTACTGACAATTTTGGTTTTATTGATAAATACATTGGCGATGCGATTATGGCGCTGTTTGATGGCAGTGCGGACGATGCTGTGAAAGCTGGAATTGCCATGCTAGAAGAGCTTAACGAGTATAATATTAGTCGTAATCAGGTCGATTTCCCGCCGCTGCAAATTGGCATTGGCATCAATACGGGTTCTTTGATGTTAGGCACGGTGGGCGGCCAAAGTCGGATGGACAGCACGGTGATTAGCGATGCGGTAAACTTAGCCTCCCGCGTGGAAACTTTGACGAAAGAGTATGAAGTTTCGATGTTAATTACTCACAATACTTTTATAGAGTTAAACGATATTTATGATTTGAGGTTAATCGATCGCGTAACAGTTAAAGGCAAATCGCGAATGGTAACAGTTTATGAAGTATTTGCGGCCGATCCGCCAGAGTTACGACAGAAAAAGTTAGAGACAAAGACAATCTTTGAGCAAGCTTTGGTACTCTACTATAGTGACAAGTGTGGCGAAGCTATAAGATTGTTTTCGGCCTGCTTGGAAATCAACCCTAATGATAAGGTAGCTCAAATTTATATGCAGCGGTGTCTGAAAGGAGCGATCGCTCCTCCATAATACAATTTTAAATTTTAGATTTTAGAATTGGGAAGGATTTATTCCATAATGGTTGGGAGTGTGCCTACAGTTACATTTTTTTTGAAACTGGTATAATCATTGTTTAGACAGGCAGAGAAACGCAAACTATGGTTTCTTGCTGCGGTAAACTTTCTATTTTAAATTCTCCTCCGTGCAATTCTACAAGGCGTTGAACAATAGCCAGGCCCAATCCCAAACCTGCTTGTTGGTAAAGTTTGCGATCGAACTGCCTGTAAGCTTCTAGCTGTGCAATCTGATCGGTAGTCATGCCGCGGCCTTGGTCTTTGACAGACAGAATAAAAGTCTGATTTTCGATGACAGTGCTTAATAAAACAGGCGTTCCTTCTAAAGAAAATTTGAAGGCATTGTCCAATAGTTCTTCAACAATTTTTGCGAGTCGGACAGAATCCATAGCTACCGACGAATCTTGCAAGTTTAATTGTAAATCGTCTGTTCTATTCGCGTGTTTTGCTTGCTGCCGCGCTTTTTGACTCAGCAAAGATTTTACACAGCTAAATTCGCTGTTTCGCATCTCCTTTAGCAGTTCGGGATTTGTGGCTGCTATCTCCAGTTCTGCATACAGCAAAAAGTTCTGAATCAGTCGATACAAGCGATGACCGGAAGTTTGAATTTGACCGATCATCTCTAAGATATCTGATTCCTCTAAAACCTGATATTCTGACAGAATCAGCTCAGAAAAACCCATAATTGCATTCAAAGGAGTCCGCAATTCGTGGGGCAGCGACATACTAATATTCGTGCGTAATTCGTCTAGCGTCTTTTGAGATTGTCGGCTAATTGTTTTTTGTTTTTCAAGTCTAATAGAAATGGCTTTTAGCAGTTCTTGCGGCGTACACGGCTTAGTAATGTAATCGTCAGCTCCCAGTTCCATGCCTGTGCGAATGTCAACTTTATCGGCTTTTGCTGTGAGGAAAATAAACGGAATTGTGGCAGTCAAGGGTTCCGAGCGCAATGCTTTGATGACGCCGTGACCGTCTACTTCCGGCATCATCATGTCGCACAAAATTAAATCCGGGATTTTTTCGATCGCCAATTTGATGCCGACTTTGCCATTAATCGCTCCTATTCCTTCAAAATTCTCGGCTTCCAGCAACTCTAAAATATTCTCTCTAATCGCTTCTTCGTCTTCTATTACCAAAATCATAGCCACGGTGATAGCTCCTTTTAGTTAGTAGTTTGTTGAAAAATTCTGGGTTCAGACAATTGATAAGTTTGTTTGTTAGGCGCTTGATTAATCGTTAAGTAGCGGATATATATAGTTGATAATTCAGTTGTTATTGATTGGGAGGGCAAATTAGAGGCAAGGTAATAGTGAAAGTTGTGCCTTTTCCTTCTTGACTGTCGATCGCGAGTTTGCCGCCGTGAAGTTCCACAGCCCTCTTCACAATTGCTAAACCGAGACCTGTTCCCGAAATAGTGCCGACATTTGTAGCTCGGTAAAAAGTTTCTAATATCCGCTCTCGATCGGCTTGGGGAATGCCGATGCCCTGGTCTTGAACTTGGAAAATAGCTTCTTTGTTTTGACAGTTGAGGTGCAAGGAAACTGTACTGCCTGCGGGGGAATATTTGATGGCATTTGAGAGGATATTTCCCAAGATTTGCTGCAGCAGTTTTTCATCCATTTGAGCCTCGCAGTTGCCGCCTTCATATTGAAAGGCGATCGGGTGTTGGTTGCTGTCGTTGAGCTGCTGCTCTTCTACCAGTAGACGGCAAAATTTTTCGAGGTTTAAGGAAACAGGTTGAAACTGCAAGGTATTGGCTTCGATTTTGCCAATTACGAGGATATCTTCTAATAACTCTGTCATGCGTTTAATTGCTAATTGAATCCGCACAAAATGAGTAGATTTTTTATCTTGGGGCCACTGAGAACTGTAATCTTGCAGCAATCCAGCGGAAAATTGGATGGTTGTCAAAGGTGTGCGGAACTCGTGGGAAACCATTGTGACAAATTTAGCTCGCAGTTCTGAAAGTTCCTTTTCTCGTGCGAGGGCTTTGAGAATTTCCGCTTCTGCTCGTTTACGATCGCTAATGTCACGGGCTTCGGCAATCAGCAGCAAAACTTGTCCTGTTTCATTTTTAACAGGTTTCAGTGAGAAATCAACTGTCATAATTTGGCCACTTTTACCTAACAAGTCGATTTCGCTGCGGAAAAACTCGCCGCGACTTGCTTTGCCGATCGCGCATTGCAATTGTTCGCAAACCTGTAGCGACTGGGCCCAAATCGCCATTTCCCACATCGGGCGGCCCACAATATCCTCCGATCGCAATCCGGCAAAATCGAGGGCTGTCTCGTTCACTTCCAGCACGATTCCTTGGGGAGTCAGCAGCTTTGTTAGCTGAAACGAAGAGTCAAAAATCGCCCGAAAGCGGCGCTCGCTTTCCCGCAGCATTTGAAAGGTTTGAGATCGTTCGATCGCGTAGCGGATCGTCCGCACTAATAATTGAGTAGTAATGTGACCTTTAACAATGTAATCTTGAGCCCCCAAGCGAACTGATTCTAGGGCGATCGCCTCATCATCCAAGCCCGTCATTACCACCATTGCGGTATCCGGGGCAACTTCTCGCAGGCGAGTTAGGGTTTCCAAACCGTGGCTGTCGGGCAAAGAAAGGTCGAGCAAAACTACATCAAAGGGCTGTTTGCTCAGATGTGCGATCGCCTGATGCAGGTACTCAACCGACACCAGTTCCCACTGGACACCCACAGATACTTCTAACAGTTCTGCAAGCAAATCAGCATCAGCCGGATTGTCTTCTACTAACAGAATTTTAATCCACATAGCTTTGACGTTTTTGACTGTAAAATTTTCACTCTACCAATCTCAGGTTAAACTTTTTTGCTTTCCCTTGCCATTTTTAACTTGAAAGTTATTATTTGGGCGCGGTCACCACCGCCAGCCACAAATCCTCAATCCATCTTACCAAATTAGCAACTTGACTAAAATCGACAGGCTTAGTGATGTAGCACCGGGCTGACCGGGCATAAGACTTGAGAATCTCTTCATCGAATGCTGAGGTTGTCATAATTACCACCGGAATCATTTTTAACTTGGGTGCTGACTTAATTTCGGCCAACATTTCCAAACCAGTTTTTTTAGGCAAATTCAAGTCAAGCAGAATTAAATCGGGAGGGGGTACGTCCACATACAAACCTTCTTGCTTCAAAACATTCATTGCTGATATCAAATCCGGTAGCATCGGAATTATGTAGTGCGAGCGTCCCCGCTCGCGGCGTAGATCGCGAGCGGGGATGCTCGCACTGAAATCATCCAAATATATGATATCAATTCCGGTTGCATCGGAATGATTTAACCGCAGAGAACGCAGAGAACGCAGAGTCTCCAGAAGAGAGAGACGAATAATTCCGATGCTAAGAGATTTGATATCATTCATGAATTGCCCCCTAATTTATCACCTGACGATGCAACCGGAAACGATCTGACACCCCATCTTCCACTCTTGTGCAATTTGTTAAAAAAATTGCTTACCGCCAGACTTTCTAAAGCCAAGTCAGCATCGCTGGGCGAATCCTCCACCAGCAGAATGTCAATAGGTTTAACAATTTTTATATTGCTGACAAGCAAAGTATCTGGTCGTTTAATTTACAGGAAGTTCGACGACTGCGAGCCAGAATTCCTCAATTAACCTGACTACTTTAGTAAATTGTACGAAGTCTACTGGCTTAGTAATGTAACAGTTGGCGTGCAACGAGTAGGACATAAGAATATCCTCTGGGGCTGCTGAAGTGCTGAGAATTACTACGGGAATTATTTTTAAAATTGAGTCACTTTTAATTTCTTCTAGCACTTCAATACCGCTTTTTTTCGGCAGATGCAAATCGAGCAAAATCAAATCGGGACGGGGTACGCTGAGATAGGGTTCTTTGCGGCGCAAAAACTTGATTGCTTCGACTCCATCCTCCACAAAATGCAAGTTATTCAATATTTTACCCTGACCCAGGGCTTCTATTGCCAAATCGGCATCGCTGGGAGAATCCTCAATCAGCAGAATCTCTACGGGTCTAACAGTGCTTCGCTCGCTCATAACCGGCGTATCCTTTTGATTATAATAAAAAAAATTGAAATTTGAGGCTTCATGTACTAATTATAGGAATAGTGAAGTAAAAAGTCGCTCCTTTTCCCTCCTGAGATTCCACCCAGATGCGCCCGCCGTGGCGTTCTACAATTCGCTTGCATATTGCCAAACCTATGCCTGTGCCGGAATATTGGCGGCGTCCGTGCAGGCGTTGAAAAATGATGAAAATGCGATCGGCATACTCTGGCTCGATGCCAATGCCATTGTCTCGAACGCTAAACTGCCATTCACTCTCGTTCCCGCCAGCAGAAATATGAATTAATGGGAGTTCTTGGCAGCAGAATTTGACGGCATTGCCAATCAAATTTTGGAATAATTGTACGAGTTGAAATTCATCGGCCATCACTGTTGGTAGGGATTCGTAAGTGATGACAGCTTTCTTTTCGGCGATCGCAATTTGCAAATTGCACAAACTTTGCTGCACAGCCGCGTTGCAGTCCGCCGGCTCAAACTCCTGACCCCTCGTTCCCAGGCGCGAATACGCCAACAAATCGTTAATTAACTGCTGCATTCTGGTGGCGCCATCGACAATATAATTAATATACTTATCTGCTTTAGCATCCAAATTGCCTTGATAGCGCTGGGCTAACAATTGAGTGTAACTGATAACGGCTCGGAGCGGTTCTTGCAAATCGTGGGAAGCCACATAAGCAAATTGTTCTAATTCCTCGTTGGAACGCTTCAACTCTTCTGTAAGTTGCAGCATTTGCTGCTCTGCTTCTTTGCGGTATGTAATGTTGTAAACCAAGGCGCAACAAGACAGCAGATTCCCCTGGGAGTCCATGACTGGACTGGTAGAGAGATCAGTCCAAATATCTTTGCCGTCCTTGGTTGTGAATTTAAATTCGTGTTGTTCACCAATACCTTGCTTGCGGCGCTCGACATTATCAATAGCTTGTTGTTTTTGCTGTTCGTCCATGAAATCAAAAAGCGGCCGCCCGAACATTTCTAATTCACTATAGCCGAGCATTCGCGCCATTGCGTGGTTCACGTAAGTCGTGAGGGCATTGCTGTCAATTACCCAAATACCTTCTTCTGCTAATTCAACTATTTGCCTGTACTTGAATTCGCTTTCCTGCAAAGCTGTTTCAGTTAGTTTGCGCTCCGTGATATCTTTCATAAAACAGTGGTGGCCGTTAAATATCCCTTGTGCATCCCAAGCTTTTACCATCGTTAATTGCTTGTAAAAAAACGAGCCATTTTTCCGCACACCTCTAGCTTCTACTTCTACTTTGCCAGAAATTAGCATTTCTTGATAAGCTGAGCTCATCATTTCAACATCGCCCGGATGTACGGTGAGCTGCCATTCCATGCCGAGCATTTCTTCCGGTTCGTAACCGCATTTATGAGCGTAAGCTCGGTTAACCTTCACGTAGCGTCCCTCAATGTCCAGCCGCGAAATGCCTTCCACCGTATTTTGCATGGCATTGGTGAGGTCGCGCAGCTCTTTTTCAGCTTGTTTGCGATCGCTAATATCCTGACCGATACCCAAAAAACCGTTAATATTTCCCTTGCTGTCAAATAAAGCAGTCACCGACAGCAGTACCGGAAACCGCGAACCATCTTTGCGAATGTAAGTCCATTCATTTTCGTCAGCGATTTCCCGGCACGGCAAGGCAACCAAGGCTTCAATTCCCGGTTCTATTTTCACTCCCAATTCTTGAGAAAGAACTTCAGCTCTTTTAGCTATCTCCAGAGGATCGTGAATGATTGCTAGCGTGACTTTCCCCACCACTTCTTCTAGCGAATAACCTAAAAGTTTCTCGGCAGCCCGATTAAATGTTTTAATTGTACCGTCGGGTTGTGTAGAAATAATTGTGTAGTTAGCGCTATTAAGAATTGCATTTTGCAGTTGCGTCAATTCCAACAAAGTGATCGCAATTTTTTCGCGGTAGGCTATTTCTTTTTGCAATTTGTGGTTAGAAATTTCAATTTGAGCAGTGCGCTCAGCAACTCGACCCTCCAGAGTTTCATTTAGCAGTCGATTTTCCTCTTCTACCTGCTTGCGTTCTGTAATATCAGTAATAGTACACACATAACTTTTAACCTCCCCATTTTCTCCGATTTGACCGAGAGATTGACCGAAAACCCAACTAATTTGAGTGTGATTAATGCCTTGAAAGCGGTACTCAGATTTAAACGGCAATTTATCCTGCACGGCGCTATACCATTCACTAAAAACCCGATCGCGGTCGTCTGGATGAATGCCTTGCAACCACCCTTTGCCCAAAGCTTCATCACAGGTTATTCCCGAAATTTGACACCAGCGCTCGTTGACATACAAGCAGTCTCCTCCAGCATCTGCATAAAATATTCCTACCGGCGAAGCTTCAGTTAAAGTTTGATAGCGAGCTTCCGTTTCTCGGCGCTCAATGATTGCTTTTTGCAGTATTGAATCGATCATCCCTAATTGAGTTGGACTGAGGAGAGTTAATGCTTGGGGAACTAAAGGAATTAATGCAAAAGCAGTGTAAGCAGAAATCGCAGCGGTAATAATTTTCAGACTGCCAGAAACCCAATAAACAGGATGCCAAAGCGTCCAAACTTCCATTATATGAGTAGTGCCACAAGAGATAATAAAGGCTGCAAGCAGCCAAAAGATGTTACGGAAGGGCAAGTCTTTTCGCTGACCTATAAAATAAATTAGGGATAGGGGTATTGAATAGTAGGCCAGGGCAATTATAGAGTCTGACACTATGTGGAGCGCGACTAGCTCTCGCTGCCAAAGGTAACAGTAGCCTTGAGGAATATAATTCCCGGTGAATAACAGGTGATTTAAAAATTTCCAAATCATCATAAATGGAATGGGTAATCGAGAATTGGTAATTGGTAATTGGTAATTGGTAAGCGGGAATTGGTAAGCGGGAATTGGTAATTGGTAATTTAACCCAATGACTTATAACCTATCTCAAATTTTTGAAAGATACAGTCTTGAACGCACCGGGGGCTAAAAACCCGGTTTCTGGTTAGATGCCTCGTTGCCAAACCGAATATTGTCGTAGAAACTGGTTTTTCTTCCGTAACTCTTAATATAGCAATTCTCAATGATTCGCGAGCTGTAGCGAGCTCTAGGCTGGGTAGACCGAAGTGAAACCCAATATTCCGATTTTAGATTTTAGATTTTAGCTTTTCCTTCCTTCTTCCTTATCTTCTAGATAACTAAAGCCTTCTCTCGCGACGATAACTAAGGAATGAGAATTAAATAACTTACAATGCGTGATAGTTCTTGTGGGATGGGCGTCCCGCCCGTCCAGAAAGGGCGGGCGGGACGCCCATCCCACAAACGTTGTGTAAATTATTTAATTCGAGATCCTCAAGCCTTCTTCCATCCATCTGTTACATCTGTTACATCCGTCGAGCGAATCCGTTGCCGAACTTCTTCCTCCTTCTATAAAAAATGGGGCGAGCCCAAAGCCCGCCCCACCACAAATTATGCTGTTGCTATTGATTAACCCAACAGCGCCTTAGCCTTAGCTAACACATTGTCAACGGTGTAGCCAAACTTTTCTAGAACAACTGGCCCCGGTGCAGAAGCGCCGAATGTATCGATGCTGATGCTGTCGCCTTCGGAGCCCAAATAACGTCCCCAGCCGAAGCTAGAAGCCGCTTCAACTGCTAACCGCTTGGTAACAGCTTTCGGGAGTACAGATTCGCGGTAAGCGGCATCTTGCAAGTCGAACAATTCCCAGCAAGGCATTGAAACGACGCGGACTTTTTTGCCGGCTGCGCGCAATTTTTCAGCGGCATCAACGCAGAGGTATGTTTCGCCACCGGTGCCGATTAAAATGATGTCGGGAGTGCCGCCGTCGTCAGACAAAGTGTAAGCGCCTTTGGCTGTTCCTTCGATCGAGCTTCCGGCCAAATTCGGCAAGTTTTGACGGGACAAAGCCATTAATGTGGGGCGTTTGGGGCTTTCTACTGCCACTTTATAAGCACCGGATGTTTCGTTTCCATCCGCAGGGCGCATCACCAACAAATTGGGGATGGCGCGCAGGGAAGCGATGGTTTCGACTGGTTGGTGAGTGGGGCCATCTTCGCCCAAAGCTACGGAGTCGTGAGTCATGACATAGATGACTCCAGCTTCCGAGAGTGCGGAGAGGCGAATTGCACCGCGCATATAGTCGGCAAATACCAAGAATGTGGCGCAGTAAGGAATCAAACCGCCGTGGAGTAGCAAACCATTGGCGATCGCGCCCATAGCGTGTTCCCGCACGCCAAAGCGCAGGTTGCGTCCTTCGTATTGACCTTTTTGAAAATCTTTTTCACCCTTAAGCAGAGTCATGTTAGAAGATGCCAAGTCAGCCGAACCGCCGATCAATTCAGGTAGGACAGCAGCCAAAGCATTCAAACATTTTCCAGAATGATTCCGAGTCGAATCAGCCTTATCTTCTACCTTGTAAGTCGGGAGAACTTTATCCCAACCTTCGGGAAGTTTGCCAGCAACTGTGCGTTCGTATTCTGCTGCTTCGGCGGGATATTTTGCTTTATAATCTGCAAAAGTTTTATTCCATTCTTGTTCGGATGCAGCACCGCGATCGACTGCTTTGCGGAAGTGTGACAAAGCATCATTAGGAATTTCAAACGGTGCGTATTCCCATTTCAAGAAATCGCGAGTTGCTTGGACTTCATCGCTACCCAAAGCAGCACCGTGAGCGCTGTAAGAATTCCGCTTGTTAGGAGAACCAAAACCAATGATTGTGCGGACTTTAATCATGGACGGTTTGTCCGTGACTTTTTTCGCTTCTTCAATAGCTTTGTCAACTGCTGCTAGATTAGTATCGTGGTCTAGAGCAGTATTATCTACTGTAATGACGTGCCAGTTGTAAGCTTCAAAACGCTTGCCGACATCTTCAGTAAAGGCCAAGTTAGTGTCGCCTTCAATGGAAATGTGATTGTCATCGTAGAGGGCTATTAATTTGCCGAGTCCGAGGTGTCCAGCCAAGGAACAAGCTTCGCCTGAAATGCCTTCCATGTGGCAGCCGTCACCCATGATGACATAGGTGTAGTGGTCAACAATGGTGCTATCGGGCTTGTTGAATTTGGCAGCGAGATGAGCTTCTGCCATTGCCAAACCGACGGCGTTAGCAATACCTTGTCCCAAGGGGCCTGTGGTAACTTCTATGCCTTCGGTAACGAAGTTTTCGGGGTGTCCGGGAGTTTTGGATTCCCACTGACGAAATTGCTTGATGTCGTCGAGGCTGACGCTATCGTAGCCGGTCAGGTGCATGAGGGCGTACTGTAGCATACAGCCGTGGCCGGCGGAGAGGACGAAGCGATCGCGATTGAACCACTTGGGGTTTTTGGGGTTGAACCGCATAAACCGATCCCACAGCACGAAGGCCATAGGCGCAGCGCCCATCGGCAGTCCTGGATGACCTGATTTTGCTTTTTCTACCGCATCGATGGCGAGAAAGCGGATAGAGTTGATGCAGAGTTCTTCAGTCTGTGATTGAGTTGCAACAGCCATAATTCTGGTTTTTATATCTAAGAGTGTGTGTGGTCGATTCTGGCAGAGGTGCGATGAGTCGAGTTCGATCGCCCGCTTCTCTGCTGTTCAGTTTCTGTGGAACTGCCGTGAGGCTGCACTACATATCATCTCACCACTTGCGATCGACATACAACTTAATTTTTTAATGTTTCGCCCGCTTTGACAGTTGGCAGTTGACAGTTGACAGTTAGTAGTTGACAGAAAGCAGTTGACAGAAAGCAGTTAGCAGTTGACAGATTTTAGTTGACAGTCAAGGTCGGCTCGACGCTCGCAATGTATCTTGGTTGTTTGAAAAATTCGTCTGTGTTGCCCAGTTATGATAAAGTCTAGTGTTTCTCACATTTTGCAGCTTGGTCACGAACAGGCAAGATGCCTGTCCCACCCCAAGTGAATTTTCTGGTGGGGTGGGCTGGCGAGCCAGCCCGAGAATAGTGCAAGATGTAAGATATTGGTAATTTTAATCAGGCAATAAGTAATGACTCTGAGTGAAGCCGAAGTCCGCAGTCAAAAAGTAGACGAACTGCGATCGCAAGGCATAGAACCGTATCCTAGCCAATCCTACGCGCGATCGCACACAGCCCAACAAGTTCGCGAAATATTTAGTCAGCCAGGAAAAGAACTCGAAAACGGACAAAGTGACCCCGAAGAAATTCCCCTGCGATTAGCCGGCCGGATTATTTCCAAGCGAGACAGCGGCAAAATTGGCTTCATCGATTTAAAAGACGCCACAGACAAAATTCAACTCAAAATCGAGAAAGCAATCGTCACCGGCGAAGTCGGTTTGAGCTTTGACCAAATTAAAAAATTGCTTGATGTCGGCGATTTTGTCGGCGTAGAAGGTATCGGCTGCCGCACGCCCAGGGGAGAACTTTCTATTTTAGTGCGGGAATTCACGCTTTTATCAAAAGCTACGATGCAATTTCCCGATGCTTATTACGGAGTTAATGACCCCGAAGTATGCCGTCGCCACCGCGAAATGGATTTAGCTAGCAACCAAGATGCGCTCAACCGTTTCATGCTGCGTAGCCGCATCGTCCAAAGCATCCGTTCCTATCTCTGGAAAGCCGATTTTTATGAAATAGAAACACCGACATTGCAAGCAATTTATGGCGGTGCTGCTGCTAAGCCATTTATCACGCATCATAATGCTTTGGAGATGGATTTGTATTTGCGAGTTGCACCGGAACTGTTCTTAAAAAGGGCAATTTGCGGCGGTTTTGAGCGAGTATTTGAACTAGGAAAAGCCTTTAGGAATGAGGGCATTGATAGCACACACAATCCAGAGTTTACGTCTTTAGAAGTTTACCAAGCTTATGCAGATGTGTTCGACATCTTAGGAGTTGTCGAAGATATAATGTGTTTCGCAGCGGCTGCTGTCTTTGGGGATGTCAAAGAAATTGAAAATCAGGGGGAAACGATTAGTTTAGAACGCAAGTTCGACTACAGCGAAAAATATCCCGGTTTCAGTGGCAAACACTGGCAAGTGAAAACGATGGTAGAAGCTGTCAGAGACGAGTTTGGGCTGGATTTTGACAGTTTGGATCTCGAAAGTGCGATCGCCTCTGCAACCAAGCTAGAAATGCACCTTTCCAAGTTAGAACAACAGAGTTTAGGCTACGTGCTCTACGCAGTTTTTGACAAATTAGTTGTTCCCAAACTAATTCAACCTACATTCATCATCGACTATCCTGTCGAAGTTAGTCCCTTAGCCAAAGGACACCGCAGCAAACCCGGATTTGTCGAGCGTTTCGAGCTATTTATCAACGGCACAGAATACTCGAACGGATTCTCAGAATTGAACGATCCGAAAGAGCAAAGAAAGCGGTTTGAAGAACAATTAGCACAGAAGAATGCAGGAGATGACGAAGCGCATCCAATGGATGAAGATTTCATCCAAGCGCTATCTTTGGGAATGCCGAATTGTGCGGGAATGGGCATCGGCGTAGACAGATTGGTAATGCTTTTAACTAACACTCAAAGCATCCGAGATGCCGTGATGTTCCCGACAATGCGGCCTGTCAAAGATTAGTAAAATCTTGTAGGGTCGGGTTCACCAATAACATTTGATTCCCACAAACAATCTAGATAAACCCGCCCCCCCCACAACAAACAATTCACATCAACATTGATTTTTATTGAACGCTCAAATTGTGCATTTAGATTGCTGGTTGGGTGGGGGCGGGTTTATTTAGTTTGTCAATTATTGGCTAATATTGGTGGTGAACCCGCCCCTACAGTTCTGCGTGGGGAAATTGTGCATTTAGATTGCTGGTTAGGCGAGGGCGGGTTTATTTAGGTTATCAATTATTGGCAAATTTTGTTGCTGAACCCGCCCCTACAAGCCTCAATCTAACGAATTTCATATCACCGCATAAATGAACCGACAACACCGTTCATATCTTCAGTTAAAGGATTTCCCAAAGCCTTAAATTTCCACTCGCTACCTTCTCGATAGACTTCTCCCATCAACATATTTAATTTGCCTTCATAGGAAGGATCATTTGACAAGCGATAGCGAGCGATTTCTTTCCCGGCGGCATCTACAGCCCTCACGTAAGCATTTTCTACCATGCCAAAATGCTGTTTTCTTTCTTTGCCATTGTAAATATTTACGCCCAAGATAATTTTGTGATATTCTGCTGGCAATGAGCTCAGTTTCACAAATATTTGTTCGTCGTCTCCATCTCCAGCCCCGGTGAGATTGTCGCCAGAGTGAACAACTGTTTTGTCGTTTGACTCCAAATGAGAGTAATAAATTACATCCTCTTTGTAGTTCTTGATTTTGCCATTTTCCCCCAGCAGCAAAGCGTAGGAATCTAAGTCAAAATTAGCACTGCTGCTTCTGCCGAAAAGACCTTTTTTAGCTTGTGCAACATCCCAGCCCAAAGCCATTGTCACTCTGGATAAGTCGAATTCGCTTTTGCTGAGAACGATCGATTGTCCTTTTGTCAAGTTGATAGCCATAGTTTTGTGATTTTGTAAGGTTTATCGTGCAATATGGGATTGATAAAAAGACCGGGCGGTTTCAACAGTACGTCCGATCTGTTTATTCCCCGGAGATTCCCCTAAATCCCCCTTAAGGGGGGGACTTTGAGAACTCTCTTGCCCCCCCCTTTTTTAAGGGGGGCTAGGGGGGATCGACTTTACCTGAACCGTATTGTTTTATATCGACCTTTTATCCGGCATACTTGTCTACAAAGCTTTGCAAGCCTGAATTGTAGCCTTGTCCTACGGCTTGGAACCTCCACTCGCCGTCTTTCTTGTAGAGTCTGCCAAATTCCATCGCAGTTTCCTTCCCAAAATCCTCATCCAAATCGTACTTCGTGACTTCTGTGTTAGTAGTGGTATCGTAAATCCTGATAAAAGCATTCCGCACTTGACCGAAGTTTTGCCTTCTCGATTCAGCTTGGTCGATTGTTACCACAAACACAATTTCTTGCACCGCCGGATCAATTTTTGTTAAATCGACTGTAACGGTTTCATCATCGCCAACTCCTTCTCCGGTTCTGCTATCTCCCAGATGTATTACAGAACCGTCTGGCGACTCTTTGTTGTTGTAGAAAACAAAGTATTTTTCGCTGGGAATTTTGCCAGTAGCCCCCAACATAAACACGGAAGCATCTAAGTCAAAGGCCCCGCCGGTGTCTGTAGCATTTATATCCCATCCCAAACCGATCCCGGCATTTTTCAGCCCTGGTGCTTCTTTAGATAGATTGATTCTCCCGCCTTTTTCCAAATTGATAGACATTCGCCCTCCTATTCACAAAATCAATTTTAGTTACCGATCGCCATTATATCAATTATCACAGGAGCTTGACAAATTGCTGCTGGTACTCATCCTCTGTCATCAGTTCGTGGGTATTTTCCACTCTGTCTAAAAACACGATGCCATCTAAATGGTCGTGTTCGTGTTGAAAAATACGGGCTACAAAGTCGGTCAATTCTTGTCGGTGGAGTTTGCCGTCTCTACTGGTGTATTCTATCTCGATCGCCCTACTTCTCGGCACCAACCCGCGAATCCCCGGAATGCTCAAACAGCCTTCCCAGTCTTTGACCGTCTCTGTTGATACAGCGAGAATCCGGGGATTAATCATCGCCGTCGGTTCCATCTTCGGCGCTTGGGGATAGCGCAGGTTGGGGCGGGATGCGACGATGAACAGCCGATCGCCCTTCGCCGCTTGGGGGGCCGCAATCCCTACTCCGTTCGCCTGTTGTACGGTAAAAATCAGGTTGTCGATTAGCTGTTGAATGCGATCGTCCTTCACATTCTCCACAACTTGCGACGGTTGGCGTAATACGGGATTTCCTAATTGTGAAATTTGCAAGATTTCTGGCATATTAATTAGTTATTGGTGTTAAGTTAAGCCTGGAAGCATTAAAAAATCTCGTTTTTATCCGAGGCCAGATCCCCCTAAATCCCCCTTAAGAAGGGGGACTTTGATCAGAATCTTGTCCCCCCCTTCTTAAGGGGGGTTAGGGGGGATCTGGGCCTAATCGTCAAACAGCAGTCTCTAACTACGTTTGAGGTAAAACTGAAAGGAATGGGTAATGAGGAATTGGTAATTAATCTTCCTTCTTTCTTCCTATCGAATTTTTTGCACCGGCAAACTCCCCGGTTTTACAGTCAAATTAACTATTTGTCCATTCCGATTAATCTCCATTTGCAAAAGACCGCCAACTTTCGCATTTTGCACGAAATCCTGAACAGCTTCCGACTGAATAATCGGCTGATTGTTAAGCTTTTGAATCACATCTCCAGCCCGCAAACCTGCCGCCGCCGCCGGAGAATTAGGAACCACGCTCACAATCGCCACACCCCGCTCGACTGCAACTCGCAGATTGCTATTAGCATTGCTGTTAATTTGCTGCTTAACTTCAGGAGTCAGCGTCGCCATTTCAATGCCCAAATAAGCGTGTTCGACTTTCCCCGTCGAAATCAGTTCCTGCGCCACCTGTTGGGCCGCCTGAATCGGAATCGCAAACCCCAATCCTTGAGCACCTTGAATAATTGCCGTATTCATCCCAATAACTTCCCCCGAAGCATTCAGCAGCGGGCCGCCGGAATTCCCCGGATTGATTGCAGCGTCTGTTTGAATAAAACCGATGCGCTTGTCGGGCACGCCCACATCAGAGCTCGATCGCCCCGTAGCGCTAATAATCCCCGCAGTGACGGAATTGTCCAAACCCAAAGGATTGCCGATCGCGATCGCCCATTCCCCAGACAACAGCTGATCCGAATTGCCGATCGCCACCACAGGTAGAGCGTTCGCCTCAATCTTCACCACAGCCACATCCGTCACCTTATCCGCCCCCAACACCCGCCCCTGAAAGCTGCGGCCATCCTTGAGAGTTACATTTACCGTATCGGCTCCCTCTACAACGTGAGCGTTAGTGAGAATCACGCCGTCGGCACCAATGACAAAACCCGAACCAGTGCCGCGTTCGATCCCGCCCCGGCCGCCCGAATTCGGATCTGCACCAAAAAAATCTTCCGGCGACAGCCCTCTATTTCCCGGTTTCACCCGGCGCGAAGCATCGATCCGAACCACTGCCGGGCCAACTTTTGCCACCGCAGCCACAATAAAATTCACATTAGCCCCGTCGCCCGACAAGGAAGCAGGCGGCAAGACTTTGCTAACTCGATCCTTTGTACTAGGAGGCAGTTGCAATTTCGGTTCCAGCGCCCTTTGTCCCGAGTCGCCAGAATTTGCACGAAATTGAGAAACCGTCAGACGATCGCCCAACATGGCGGCCCCAGCTCCCGTTGCCAGCAGCAATATGTAAATTGCCGGTTGCTTCCAAAACTTGCCAGTAGAACTCTTCATAGCCATGTTTTTAGGCTTTCCTGCCGAATATAAATACTTGTTTAGAGCTTCTCTCTGATACCTGTTTTTTGCCTCATTGCCGCAAAATTTTGGGCGATGGCGTCCCGCCCCGCAAGCTACGGCAGACTCCCTTAAACTTTAGCATTGTTGATCGATCGATCAACCTTCAAAATCGCCAATTCGATTAAACTGAGTTTTCGAGAAGACAAATTCAATCTCTTTAAATGCCGATCGGCAAAGGTAAGCAGTGGACATTACCCTCGAAAGTCTGTGGAATCAGATACTTGAACGTCTCCAGGTACAACTGAGCAGACCTAGCTTTGAGACGTGGATCAAAACAGCTACAGCCGAACAACTCGAAAATAACTGTTTGATCGTCAGCGCCCCCAACCCCTTTGCTCGCAATTGGTTGCAAAAATATTACAGAGAAATCCTTGCCGATGCAGTCGAAGAAATTCTCGGCTATCCCGTAGACATTTACTTGACAATTGCCGGGGGAAATGAAACAGGTGGCAGCAACGACTCCGCCATGATTTGGGCATCCCCGATCGCCGATAGCCCCGAAAGCCACTCGCTACACCCACCTAAACCAGCGCATTTAAACCCAAAATACCTATTTTCCCGCTTTGTCGTCGGTTCCAACAACCGCATGGCCCACGCAGCATCCCTCGCCGTAGCCGAGTCTCCGGGCCGAGAATTCAATCCCCTATTTTTGTGCGGCGGCGTCGGTTTGGGCAAAACTCATCTCATGCAGGCGATCGGTCATTACCGCTTAGAAATTGACCCCAACGCCAAAATTTTTTACGTTTCTACTGAAAAATTTACCAACGATTTGATTGCAGCCATTCGCAAAGATAGTATGCAAGCTTTCCGCGATCATTATCGCGCAGCCGATGTTTTATTAATAGATGACATTCAATTTATAGAAGGCAAAGAATACACTCAAGAAGAGTTTTTTCACACTTTTAATACTTTGCACGAATCGGGAAACCAAGTAGTTTTAGCTTCCGATCGTCCGCCGCAGCAAATCCCCCGTCTGCAAGAGCGCTTGTGTTCCCGATTTTCGATGGGATTAATTGCTGATATTCAATTGCCAGACTTGGAAACGCGGATGGCAATTTTGCAGAAAAAATCTGAATATGAAAATATGAGGCTGCCGCGAGATGTCATTGAATATATTGCTTCTAGTTACACTTCCAACGTTCGGGAATTAGAAGGAGCTTTGATTCGGGCGGTAGCATATCTTTCAATTACCGGTTTGCCGATGACCGTGGAGAATATCACCCCGGTTTTGAACCCGCAAACTGAAAGCGTAGAGGCGACTCCCGATGCAGTAATTGCAGTTGTGGCCGAGGCGTTTGATGTTTCTGTTGAAGATTTGAAAGGCATTTCCCGCAGGCGAGAAATTAGCTTTGCCCGTCAAATAGGGATGTATTTAATTCGGCAGCACACTGGTTTGAGTTTGCCGAAAGTTGGCGAAGTTTTCGGCGGCAAAGATCACACAACTGTGCTTTACAGTTGTGACAAAATTGCTCAGTTGCGGAACACTGACCCGAATTTGGCCCAAACTTTGCGTCAGTTGAGCGATCGAATTAACGTTATTAGCCGCAAAAGTTGAGAAGAAGTCATTAGTCAGTTGTCAGTTGTCAGTCAGTCAGTTGTCAGTTGTCAGTCAGTTGTCACACCAATGACTCTATGCAGCGATTTCAAGATCCGAATCATCGAAGGGGTAACTCTCGCATAACCGACACTCTCTATGCGTAGCAGCTAGCCTGTGGAAAAACCTGTGGAAAATTTGCCCTCCATTTGTGGAAAACTTTACTCGATCGCCCTTCCATTTTTGTGCACAAAAATGGAAGGGCGATCGACTTTAGCCAGCTTTTCCACAAGTTTTCCACAGGCATTTATGAGCGACAACTCAAGCACAGCAAGCAATTATTTTATTTTTCCACAGTTTCCACAGGGCGATCGCACAAAAATAATTCAATAAAAAAAAACTGTTCCGCCAACTGCCAACTCTTCCTGGTTGCTTCGGTAAACTCTCAACTGACAACTGACAACTGCCAACTGCCAACTGCCAACTGCCAACTGTCAACTGTCAACTGTCAACTGTCAACTGTCATCAGCTTTCTGTGATACGATTTGTTTCTGTTTCAAATCCGGTTAATTAACCTTCCACCCATGAAATTGGTTTGCACCCAAAGTGACCTCAACGCCAACCTCTCGTTGGTAAGTCGGGCCGTTCCCTCCCGCCCGACACATCCGGTACTAGCCAACGTGCTCTTAGTAGCGGATGAGGAAAATCAGCGGGTTAGCTTGACAGCTTTCGATCTCAGTTTAGGCATTCGTACCAGCTTTGCAGCAGAAGTGACCGGCGGCGGCAGTTTTACCATACCCGCTAAATTGCTCAACGATATTGTTTCCAGACTCCCAGATGGAGAGATTACTTTAGAAGACGAAGCCGGAGACACCGTAGCATATCTCACTTGCAGTTCTGGCAGCTACCAAGTCAGAGGCATGGGCCCAGAAGAATTCCCAGAATTGCCTGCAATAGAAGCCGGAACAATCCTCAAATTGCCACCGGAAGCCTTGATAGAAGGACTCAAAGGAACTTTATTTGCTACTAGCCCCGACGAGGCAAAACAGGTACTTGCAGGCGTGCATTTAAAGGTATTGCAAGATTGCTTGGAATTTGCAGCTACAGACGGCCACAGATTGGCAGTAGTTCAAACTGCCAATGAAAAAGCTGAAGGCGAAGAAACCCAAGAAGAATTTGAGGTAACAGTCCCCGCTAAAGCATTGCGGGAAGTAGAAAGAATGCTGGTGATGCGGCAGTGGACTGAACCTGTAACCCTGCATTTTGAACACGGTCAAGTAGTGTTTGAATGGGCAGACCAGCGGCTGACAACCCGCACCTTAGAAGGGCAATATCCCGCATACCGCCAGTTAATTCCGCCCTCCTTTGAGCGGCAAATTACTCTAGAAAGGCGATCGCTCTTAGCAGCCGTCGAAAGAATAGCAGTCTTTGCCGACCAAAAAAATAATATCCTCAAATGCAGCATCGACGAGGAAAATCAGGAAATTACTTTGTCGGTAGATGCCAAAGATGTCGGCTGCGGCAAAGAGTCAATGCCGGCACAGATTTCCGGAGATAGCATAGATATTGCTTTCAACGTGAAATACTTAATTGACATTTTGAAAACAGCTCAGTCTCCCGAAATTCAACTGCAATTAAACGGTGCTCTTGCTCCTGTAATTTTTCAACCTTTGGGCGGAGTCAATGCTACATTCTTAGTGATGCCAGTTCAGCTAAGAGCTTAATTGACAGTTGACAGTTGACAGTTGACAGTTGTCAGTTGGCAGTTGTCAGTTGGCAGTTGTCAGTTGGCAGTTGACAGTTGACTCAAGCAACAAGGAAGAGTTGACACCCGTAGAGTGCGTCAGTTTAGTAATTCTCAATCATTATCGAAAATCTCATAGGGATCTGTTTAGGTACGTTGTTGCGCTTTAGGGCTCTTATATATAGTAGCGCCCAAGCCCAACAACATACCTTTATTGAATGTGACAGTTGCGTAATTACTCTACAAAAATACTTCGTTACTTAATCCTGAACAGCCTTCAAATCAATGGCAACAAAATTTCAAACTCAGTACCTGTACCGGGCGTAGAATGCAAATTTAACTTGCCTTTATGCTTTTCCGTAACAATTTGATGGGTAATTGCCAACCCCAAACCGGTACCTTTCCCGGCAGGTTTAGTGGTAAAAAATGTCTCAAAAATCCGCCGTTGAATTTCTGGCGGAATTCCCGGCCCGTTATCGGCAATTCGGATGGCTATCCAAGCGTTATTTTGATTTTTTTCCGCTGCTTCTGGGCAGAAGTCGCCGTTTTGGCTGGCGGACGATAGCTGTTTTGCATTTTGTCGTAGCTTGCGGGGCGGAACGCCATCGCCCAAAACATAATTTTGAAGTAATTCCGAATTCACGAAGTCTCCGTCAGAACTGTCTATTAGCTCAGTTTCAATCGTAATCGCAGGTACAAAACCTATTTCTCCTTTTACCTCTTCCAAAGCATCGATCGCATTGCTGACGATATTCATAAATACCTGACTCAACTGACCAGAGTAACACTTGACCAAAGGCAAATCCCCATACTTTTTAACTACTTTAAACCCGTACTTAAGACGGTTTTTCATGATTAGCAGCGTACTGTCAATACATTCATGGAGGTTAGCTTCTTTCAAGTGAGTTTCGTCCATGTGAGAAAAGGTGTGCAGGCTGGTGACAAGTTCCCTCAGTCTCTCTGATGAAACCTTCATACTTTTGAGAATTTCCACCCAATCTTCTTGCAAAAAATCAAATTCTATGTTTGCTTTGAGTGCGTGAATTTTTTCGCTAGGCCCGACAATTTGCTCGTAAGCCGACAGCAACTCCATGATGTCTTTCGAGTAGTTAGACAAAAAGCCGAGATTTCCGCTGATGCAGGTGACAGGGTTTCTAATTTCGTGAGCGACTCCAGCTACCATCTGCCCCAAACTGGCCAATTTTTCGGTTTGAATTAGTTGAGATTGAGTTTGCTGCCTCAGCAATTTTGTCGCTAATTCGTGAATGTTTGACTGGGCCACTAACAGTTCGCGTACATCTACCAAAGTATAAGTTTGGGGCGACACTTGAACCACAATCGGCTCGTAAAGCAGTTCTTTCGAGCGCTGCAGCGACTTGCGGGCTGCATCCACGATTAAAGTATTGCTGGGAAAGATCAAAGTCTCAATTTCAGCAAAGCGGTATAAAGCCTTCACAGGTCGTTTTAAAAATAATTCTCTTCCAAAAGGACGGCTGAGAAATTCTAAAAATCTCCGCCGGGAAATCATGCCGACAAATTTACCTTGATTTGTCAAAATGACTCCCGGTAACAGCGGATTAGTTTCTAACATCTGGGAAATTTTCATCCCGAAATCCGTAGCTTCTACTTGAAAATCGTAAAGCGATAATTCTTGGAGAGTAGAGTCTAAACGAAGTTCTCCAGAGTCAGCTTCGGACGCGGGTTGTACTGGTATTTCTACGCAAGAAGTATTTAACATAAATTCATCAGCACGCTTTTTAGGGTTTTTATTTGCCAGCAGACATTCAGTTACCAAAGCTCAGTCGGTGAGTAGCTGAGTGCTTTGGCCGACATCCCTCTGGCAAACAGCATTTTAAATTACACAAAAAACTTATGGTGGAAAATGTGATTTTACCACTCCAAGTATTAGGCAAGTTCGAGCATGACCGAGATAGATGCGCTCTGGCGATTATGCCTGACTTTATTTTATATCGGCTTGATGCGTATTAACTATTATTTGGAGTATTTAACTATTAGTTAACCTTGGGCTAAAACCTTAACCTGTTGTTAACAATAACCCAATTTTGCTGAAAAATATCATTAATTGATGATACAGGAAAATCATAATTGCGCGAATCTCAAATACCCCGCTAGGTTTACCCATAGAGTCTCGCCGTCTAAACAAGCTTGCCACTTTAATTATTTTTTCGTTGCAACAAACCAATAAAACGCCATATTTTGCGATACTTTAATTAATTAAATTTTCGTTAATTTGTCCAATGATTCGCGCCAATACAATTAAGAATTATCCGGTCTTTCAGAACAATATAAAATTAATTTTAACGAGTATTATTCTCAGGTTGAAATATAGAGATTATAGCCGAGCATTGCTAGGGAAGCGACATTGCCGTGTCCGGTGCTGGAATCTGCAACTTTTAATGGTTGCTATAACATTGAGGACGATCGCCAAAAAGTTTCAACGGAATTTTAAATTTAGTGCTGTGCAGAAGGTATGATCGACAGGGAGTCCGCCAAATACGTGAAACTAAATACCAATTTACCAGTAGGCGATCGATGCAACCAGCCCTAACGAATCAGTTAAACAATGCTTTTACCCTTTTTCTCAGCTTGTTAGTAGAAGCAATACCTTTTCTGCTGCTGGGAGTCTTATTCTCAGGTTTGCTGCTGGGCTTTGTAGACGAACGCAAACTCGTATCCCGCATCCCGCGAAACCCGCTGCTGGCGGCTTTGATGGGTAGTTCGATCGGCTTTTTGTTTCCCGTGTGCGAGTGCGGTAACGTGCCCGTTGCCCGCAGGTTACTGATGCAGGGAGTGCCCGCACCAGCCGCGATCGGCTTTTTGCTTGCGGCCCCCACCATCAACCCCGTGGTAATTTGGGCTACTTGGACGGCATTTCGGGATCAGCCAGAAATTGTAGTTTTGCGGGTGGTATTTTCTCTGTCTATAGCCACAATTATCGGCTGGGTGTTCAGCGCCCAAAAAGACTTGCGGCCTCTGCTTCAACCCTCTGTAGCCCGCGCGATTCCCCTCCCAAAACCAGAGTTTTCCGAAAAAAACCTCGCCCAAGACAACACTCCGCTATTGTTGCAGTCGGGAACTTTTATGCTCGGTCAGCCGGGGGGGGCGGTGCCGATCGAATCTTTGCTACAAGACGACTGGAAGCCATTACAAACAGGCAAAACAGAAAAAACCTCGAAACGTTCCTCGATGTTCCACCCTGTTTCTAAAGAGCGTCTGCGCCTGCTTTTAGATACTATGGTACAGGAGTTGCGCGAATTGGGAGGAGTTTTGGTAATCGGAAGTGCGATCGCCGCCATCATTCAAGTTGGCGCACCCCGCGAACTAATTCTCAACCTCGGCCAAGGCCCCGTTTCCTCGATTCTCGCCATGCTGCTATTAGGCGCAGTCGTATCGATTTGTTCTACAGTAGATGCCTTTTTTGCCCTGTCTTTTGCCGCCACATTTACCAGCGGTTCGCTGTTAGCATTTCTCGTTTTCGGCCCGATGATTGACCTCAAAGGCATCGGTTTAATGCTCTCTATTTTTAAAGGTCGAGCCGTAATTTACTTAATTGTCTTGGCTGCTCAGTTAACCTTTTTAATGACCCTCGCTGTCAACTTGCATTTAGGTTAATAACTTAGCTAGAACAGACAACTAATACCCTTTGAAAATTTTTATTTTCAAATACCTTGATTCACGACACGGAAGTCACAGATCTACGGCTAGCTATTTTTCCCCTCTTCCTTCTTCGTTATTCCCTCTTTTTGTTCCTTCTTCGTTATTCCCTCTTCTTCTGCCTTTTTTCTTCTTCCTTCAACGTCTCAATTCCCAATTATCAATGACTATTAAAAAATGAATATTAAAAAAATTAGCCCCTGGCTGGACGCCCTAGCTATCTTAGCGTGGGGAATACTGCTTCTTAAATATTGGATTACCGGGAAATTAAGCATTCTCATTCACCCCAATTACTTTGGCTTGACTCTAGCAGGAGGAATCGGCTTAATGGTTATTGGCAGTTTAAAAACTTGGGAACTCTTAAAGGTCGATCGCACCACAAAGCAATCGCGGATATCAACAGCAAATAACTCTCTCAGAATCACAGAAATTGAACACGTTACTTTGTTTCCCCCCAGTATCGGCAGCACCTTAATGTTGAGCGTCGCATTAATCGGTTTACTAACAACGCCACGCACATTTACCAGCCAGACAGCATTAGAACGAGGTCTCACCGAATCCCTGCCCATCACCAGACTGCAACCACAAGAATTTCGCAATATTACAAAACCCGAACAGCGATCGCTCGTCGAATGGGTGCGGCTGTTAAATTTCAACCCCGAGCCAGATACATACAGAAGTCAAAAAGTCAAGGTTCAAGGATTTGTAATTCATCCCCCTAACCTAGCAGAACAATATATGTGGATCGGGCGTTTTATCATTACCTGCTGCGCGGCGGATGCCTATCCGATCGGGTTGCCGGTCAAATTAGCGATCGGTCAAAGCCGCATCACCTTTGCCCCAGACAGTTGGCTAGAAATAGAAGGAGAAACAATCGTAGAAGAACTACAAGGTAAGCGCAAATTAATCATTCAAGCATCCTCCCTCAAACCAATTCCCGAACCAAAAAACCCTTATGATTATTAGATGTGGAGCCGTTTGCAGATTAAATTTTATCTTTCTGATTGTAAAATGTGCGTCGGGCCCTTCCTCCCTAGAAAAATCAAGATACGGTAAAGTCAGCTAAAAAAATGGCTGCAGCATCCTGTAGAAGTTGCCAACGGCAAATTCAGCAACTAGACTCATAATTAGGAAATAAGTTGAGAGTATATGTCATCAGAAAAAAAATTAGCCATCAAAGGCGCATTCTGGACGATCGCCAGCTATGGAAGCAGTCAAATTATTCGATTTGGCAGCAACCTAATTTTGACCCGCCTGCTTTTGCCTGAACTATTTGGTCTGGTGGGTCTAGCCTACGTTTTCATCACAGGCGTCAACCTATTCACAGACATAGGTCTGGGCCCAAGCATCATTCAAAACAAACGCGGGGACGAACCTCAATTTTTCAACACCGCTTGGACAATGCAAGTTCTTCGCAGCTTACTTGTTTGGTTGTGTTTAATTGTAATCACCTGGCCAGTTGCTAAATTCTATGAAGAACCCCGTCTCCTGTGGTTGCTTCCCTGTATAAGTATAAATACCTTAGTAGGAGGGTTCAAATCCACTTCCGTATCCACTCTCGAACGCAAAATGAGCGTCAAGCAAGTAGTGCTTTTTGAGTTGGTCATACAGGCAGTTTCAACTACAGTGATGATTGTCTGGGCCTTTTTCAATCCCACAATCTGGGCCATCATCGCCGGCGGTTTGACTAGCTCTATAATAGAGTCAGTATGGAGCCATTTTTTGATTCGCGGCCAGTCAAACCGCTTCGCTTGGGATAAAGAAGCCGCTAAAGAAATATTTTCTTATGGAAAATGGATATTTTTGTCTACGATGTTATTTTTTCTGTGCTCTCAAGCCGATCGCCTAGTTCTAGGGAAAATCTTTACTTTAACAATCTTGGGCATTTACGGCATCGCTTTTACCCTCGGCGATCTGCCACGCCAAGTGATCATCGCCCTCGGAGGTAGGGTAATTTTCCCCTCTATTTCGATGCTAGCAGAGTTGCCTCGGGAAGAATTGCGCGCCAAAATTATTAAAAACCGCAACTTAATTCTGATACCTTTAGCCATAGGCTTAGCAATTTTTGTGAGCTTTGGAGATCAGCTAGTTTTAACACTGTACAGGAAAGAGTATATGGCAGCATCTTGGATGATGCCAATCTTGGCTTTAGGTATCTGGCACACTACTCTCCACAATTTGATGGGTTCTTGTTTGTTAGCGGTTGGCAAATCTCAATATGCAGCTATGGGCAATCTGGTAACTTTCTTGAGTATCGCTATTGGCATCCCGGTGGGATATCATTTTCTGGGTAATTTAGGTGCTGTGATTGCTGTAGCTGTTGGTGATATTCCTACTTATTTAGTAACTAGCTACGGTCTTTGGAAAGAAAAGCTAACTTGTTTTTGGGAGGATCTCCAATTGACAGCACTGTTCTTAGGGGTACTAGCAGGCATACTGTGCGTTAGAATGTATCTGCTGGGTTGGGGGCTACCTATCGATAAAATATCACCGATGGATTTAGTACCGATCAATCAACTGTTTCAGTAAACAAAAAGGAGATTGTCTGTATGTCAGCCGAAAATGCACCACACAGAAAAGTAATGCACTTTATCTTTTTACAAATTGCTTTGTTACAAGAAATATCGCGAGCGGTCATTAGGTATATTAAAATGATGCTGTTTTATCAAAGAAAAACCATCATAAATTTATTCAAAGAAAACGAACAGCCCGACCAAGAACGCCCCAAAATCTTTGCTGCTGTCGCACACATTACATCAGTTGAAGAATCTGAAAATCCCGAAAAAGGGGCAGCAAAAATAGAAAGACTCAGGCATACAATAGATGGACTGTTGGCGAGTTTTGCTCATTGCGACCTGACTATTGCGATCCAAACTCTACCGAACAGGCACGTTACAGCGTATTTACCTGAATATCAAATTAAGTGCATTCAGATACAAGAAGAGCCAGAATGCGACCCGATGTTTGTAGAGTTTAGGCTTCAGGAAGAATTCGTCGAAAAAGTAGAAGAATTTAACTGGTTTTTATTCATAGAAGATGACATTATTTTATCCGATGCTTTCACGATAGAAAAATTAGAAAAATTTAACAGAGAAAGCGGGTATGAGAATGCTATTCTTTACCCAAATCGTTATGAAATGTATCAAGGAACCAAGAGATATATTGATTTGACGATAACGCACCCATTGCTAATAAATAAGCTATCTAGTGTAGAGATAGAAGGTGTAAAATTTGCTGAATTTAACAATCCTCATTCAGCATTTTACTGTTTGTCAAAAAACCAGATGAAACACTGGATAAAGTCAGGTCGTTTATTCAAAAATCAAGTAGTGAATGTCGGGCCTTTAGAGAGTGCAGCCACTTTTTGTCTTTTGGAATGTTTCTCTATATATAAACCTCACCCGTCAAATTTAAACTATTTTGAGGTCAGGCATTACGATAGCAAATATTCTAAGTTATATCCCGAACTGGAATCGCCCTATACACTGTCAGCGGTTAATAATAGTTCCCACATACCAATCGTCAAGGATTCGTGCAATGGCTCTAAGTAGGTCGTCGTGATTATTAATAGGATGGGTAAAGTGCTAGCGTTATCGCTGAACCGATCGCACAATTGGCGATTTGAGATTGTAGATTAAATTAAAAATCTCAAATCTCAAACAGTCCAGGACGCAACTGCAACAATTGTAGGGTGCTCTACGGTCGTCAAAACCTCTCTAGAACGAGCAATTTTTACCTCTGAGGCACCCTACAAGCTAAAATTTCAAATTTCACATCTCAAATCGGTTGATGCTGTTGGAAGTGCCACAGACTCCACCGATTTAAGATCGTGAGTTTAATTCAGTCCTGGACGCACCACAACTTTCAGAAATCGGGTTTTTTACCAAAAGAGGGGTTGCAGTCCTTTCCCCTGGTAAAAAAAATAGGTTTCTGAGGGTCGGGAGTGCGTCTAGGACTGTAAAATTTAATAGGGAAAATTTTATAGTTAATTTTCAGCAGAAATAGGAGAGAAAGATTTGTGAGTATTTTTAACAAAAAAAAAATTAATCCTTCACCCTTCGCTATTCTGCCATTCAAACAGCCGATCGACCGCACGGCGATCGCCCTCATGCTATTGCTGAGCTTCTTAATAGGGCTGCTGCTGCTGAGCGGCGATCGCACAGCACCCAGAGTGCGAGAATTCACCTGGGAAAACAAACAAATCGGGGCCGAAGATACCGGCTTTATCCTCACCTTCTTTCGGCCGATGAACCAGTCCAGCGTTGAGGAAAACTTAAAGCTAGAACCCCCCCTCCCCGGTAAATTTAGTTGGGCTGGAAGGCGCATGGCTTACACTCTCAAAGATCCAGCACCCTACGGCGTTACCTACACAGTAAAACTCGCCGGAGCAACCGACAAGTATTTCGGAGAAAACAACCAAAATAAAGGAACGCCAATGCAGCCGTTTAGCAGTTCGTTTCGCAGCCGCGATCGAGCTTTTGCTTACATCGGTGTCCAAGGCGAAACAGAAAGCAGATTAATGCTAGTCAACCTCTCCAGCAGCGAATCGAAACCGATAGCACTGACTCCCAAAGACTTAGTTGTCACCGATTTTAAACCGTATCCCGACAGCGATCGCATTTTATTCTCCGCCACAGATCGATCAATCGCCCGTACTCGTGGCACCCTCAATCAAGAACTATTCACAGTCACCACCGGCCTCAACCCCCAATCAGGATCAGGAACTCAACAAAAATACCCAGCCGGTAGAATCGACAAAATCTTAGACTCCAAAGATTACCAAAACCTCAAATTCGACCTCTCAGCCGACGGAAAAATCATAGTTGTCCAGCGCGTCAACCGCCGCAATCCCGGCGATTTCAGTCCTTGGATTTTGGAAGAAAAACAGCCGCCCAGACCCTTGGAAAATGAACAAGGCGGAGATTTTATGATTCGCCCCGACAGTAAATCGATGGTAATATCTCAAAAACAAGGATTAGCGATCGTCCCCCTCAAACCCGAAGCAGACCCAGTAGAATTTTTGCCAAAATACGAACAAGTATTGGGCATGGCCCGCGACAACTCTGCCGCCGCCTATGTTAAATACAACAGCGACTTTACTCGATCGCTTTTCATCTTAGATAACCAAGGTGTAGAACAAGAAATATTGCGTATTCCCGGCAGCATTATGGGCGTTTATTTCGACCCCCGCAAAAACCAAGACAACCAAGTTCAGCGTCTCTACTGTTTGTTAGCCCAACGCCTCAAAACAGAAAGCTACAAAGAACAGCCTTTCATCGCCACCATCGACCTCAAAAAAGAGGGTACTCGTTTGGTAGGAACCATCAAACCGCTGCTGATTTTGCCCAACCAATTAGATACCCAAATCAGTTTATCTCCCGACGGGCTGGCATTAATTTTCGACCAATCAGTCACAGCAGCAAATCCCTCAGCAGCAGACAGGCCCCGCAACGATAGTGGACAGTCGATCGCCACCAGCCGCCTCTGGCTGCTACCCTTAGTAGAAATACCCGCAGACGCTTCTCGCGCAAAACTACAGCCAGAAGAACTTCCCTTTGCCGGCTATCACCCCCGCTGGCTCCCCTAAATCGATTTTAGATTTTAGATTTTAGATTTTAGATTGACCGATATTGGTAAATATCAATAGGCTAAGGTGCGCCCATAAACACCAAGCGTTGAAAAGTCCGCGGTGCACACCCTACTTTTACTAAATTGATTTGAAATTTGAGATTTGAGATTTGAAATTTGAAATTGAGTTAATACTAAGCCATACTGGTAAATATTACAAACTTTTGAAACCAACTCGCCAGCCTGCAATTTCACATCTAAAACCTCAAACCTAAAATCTAAAATTCGCATGACTCCCGAAGAAATTAGCAATACCCTTAAAGACTTATTTGGTGACAGTGTGGAGATGCCTGCTGCCACTTCTTGGCAAGTAGAAACCCCCAATTTTCGCCTATTAGTCCTCCTTTCAGAAGACGGGACTTGGCTGCGGATTTTGCTGCCGATCGCCGATGCCCAGGAAGCTCAACCATTTCTTGATAAACTGCTAGAAGCTAACTTTGACACCACCCTCGAAACTCGCTACGCCTTACATCAAAACGTTTTGTGGGGAGTATTTCAGCACAGTTGTGCCACACTCGCGGCCGCCGATTTCTCAGCCGCCGTCGCCAGACTGCTGGCTTTGCAAGAGAGAGGTTTGTCTGACTTTTTCGGCGGTTTGATAGAAAGCCGCCTCCGTCAAATCATCAAAGCTGCGAAGATGCAGGGACAGTCTGTGGAAACTACCCTTCAGACTTTAGACCGTTTCTACGCAGAGGGATTGATGGGTGAAATGGAACTAGGGCGAGAGTCTAGCGAAAAAACTCTCGCCGCTTGGCGGTATCAGCTAGAACGCCTTTGGCCGGAGGTGGAACCCTAAGACGATTTGAGATGGCAGATGGCAGATGGCAGATTGCAGATTGCAGATTGCAAAAAACTGACTACCATCGAGGTTGGAAGTTGCCTAAAGTTGCATTTCTTTTGAGTGGTATAGCAACCGCCAATACGGTTAGAACGTTCTTAATTGCACAAACCCTTGCGGAACATTGCTTATTCCTTCTCTCCTACATAACTCAAGCCTTCCATCCGTTACATTCGGTTACATCCCAAGACAGCGAATCCGTGGCCGAACTTCCTTCTGCTGTACAAGCTGCAGATTTTGGCCTGGGCCCTAGTCTTGACAGTTGGAGCCTGCAGCTCCCTGGACGATGGCTAATCCCGATCCTCGAACCCTCGAAGGATGCCAATATATTCACTGATAACCCGCGAGCGGTTCTCCAATTCCCTTCTATCACTGGAAAAATGGTATAACTTATCACAATAATTCGTTATAAATATTAAAATTTTTCGGAAAACACGCGATCGCAGGTATATCATGGTAAAAAGTTTAAAGCGCCTACTCCGTAAGTTCCACAAAAGCTTAGATCGTTTAATATTGATTTAGAAACAAAATCTTTAGCACACAATGCTAGTGCGATCGGGTTTGCCCATCGGGTGCTGTTGTAATTTCACAAATTAGCAACTACCCGCTACCAATTACCCGTTACGAATTAATAGCAACTTAAGTTGTTCATGAATACAATTTTTAACAGGGGTTTCATCTATGTTTGCTGTGCGTGAGACTAGCTCGGAGTTATCAGTGTTGCATATACCTGAATTTTGTACTTGGAACATCTCCTTAGAATCAACTCTCCTAGACCTGCCACTCTCCAACTGCCAAATTGAATTAACTCAACAGGCAAAAGAAGTAGCCAAGGCTTTTGAAGAAAATTCCATGCTTCCCGGCGTCATTTTGACAAATCAGGGTAATTTTGTCGGCATCATATCCAGGCGTCTATTTTTTGAAAAAGTTAACCGCCGCTACGGAGTAGAAATGTTTTTCAAGCGGCCAATAGAGGTACTGTACAAGTTTGCCAAGCCAGAGGAACTCGTACTTCCCGCCAGTAAGTTAATAGTAGAAGCCGCCCAGGAATGTCTTTACAGATCAGCAGAATTAATTTACGAACCCGTAGTAGTGGAAATAGCCCCCCAGACCTACAAGCTGTTAGACGTACACCAATTAATGGTCGCTCAATCAAGAATTCACCAATTAACAAATAAGTTACTCCACAAACAAACCCAAGCCAAACTCATCCAAACAGAAAAAATGGCTAGTTTGGGGAGGATTGTAGCAGAAGTAGCCCACGAAATCAGAAATCCGCTGAACTGTATTTGGGGAAATTTAACTTTTCTGCTGTCCTATTTTGAACACTTGCTTCAGCTCATGTCGGTTTATGAAGAAGAATATTCGGCACCCTGTCCCCGAATTGATGCCCTTAAAAAAGAAATTGAGTTTGATTTTATACAAGAAGATTTGCCGATCACCTTAGAAGGGATGGAGTTGGGAGCCTCGCAATTGCTAAAAATAGTTAACGGGCTGCACCACTTCTCTCACATGGACGAGACAAAACCAGCCGAGACAGACATTCACGAATGCGTGGAGATGACGCTGTTAATTTTGAAAAACCGCTTTAAAAACAGCATAGAAGTGGTTAAAAATTACGGCGAACTGCCGCTAGTTAGTGGCTACTCAGGTCAGTTGAGTCAGGTGTTTTTGAATTTGCTAGTTAATGCTCTAGACGCCCTGACAGAGTACGCAGCCGATCGAGAAATACAGACCGAGTGCCTGGACAACTGGCAGCCTCAAATCGAAATTACCACTAAAGTCATAGAAACCGAAGACGGCAAGCGGGTGGCAATTTGCATTGCCGATAACGGCCCCGGCATTGCCCCAGAAAATCACCAGCAGATATTTGACACCTTTTTTACCACTAAACCAGCAGGCAAAGGCACCGGTATGGGGCTGGCTATCTCCCATCAAATCGTCACAGAAAAGCACGGCGGCCAACTGAGAATGCGATCGCAACCAGGTAAGAACACTGAATTTGAAATTCTCCTGCCCATAGTTGGCACAACAGATTAACTCAAGAGTATTCTCGGTTGTTCGCTCCTGCGGTGAAGTGATAGGCTAGCTTAGTAGTAGGTTCTCAATTCACTTTCCCAGCGTTTCGGCAACTAAAAGTTCTAGTGGCAAATAAATTCAGTTCCAAACTCCTTGGCCCTTCACTCTCCGAAGGCAGTCATCAAGACCTTTCCCTAGAATCTACCCTCTGGGACTTGCCCCTGTATGACTTTCAGGTTAAATCGAGCTGCTTGGCCGTGGCAGTTGCCGAAATGTTTGAACAGCATCCCCTAGTGCCGGGAGTGGTCTTGATGGAAGCAGGAGAGTTTGCTGGCATGATATCCCGCAGGCAACTGCTGGAATATTTGCTCAAACCCCAAGGCCCTGAGCTCTTTTTGCACCTGCCGCTGAAAGTTCTCTACAGTTACGCTCGCGTCGAAATATTATTAGTCGCAGAGAGTACAACCATTTTGGCAGCAGCTCCACAAGCTCTGCGTCGATCGCCCGAATTGCAGTCAGAACCAATCGTCGTCCAAATAGACTCCCAATCTTACCGCCTCTTAGACCCTCACGCGCTAAACATCGCCTACTGGCAAATTCGTGGCATAGAAACTCAAGTCCGCTACGAAAGAGCTCAAACTCAAATGATTCAAAGCGAAAAAATGGCTAGTTTAGGGCGTTTAGTCAACGGAGTAGCCCACGAAATTTTAGATCCGGTAGGCTTTATCTGGGGGAATTTAACCTACGTCAGCGACTACAGCAAAAACTTGATGGAGTTGCTATCAGTTTACGACGCATACTGTACTGATCCCCCGCCGCAAATAGCACGGCTCAAGGAAGAGATCGACTATGACTTTTTGCAAAACGATTTCCTCCGAACTGTTGCCAGCATCAAATCTGGAGCCGAACGTTTGAGCAAGCTGGCAAGCAGTTTGCAAAACTTCTGCCACATAGACGATGTTTATCCCAAACCGACAGACTTGCACGCCAACATAGACAGCATACTTTTGCTACTCAAAAGTCGTTTAACTAGGGAAATCAAAGTAGTAAAAAACTACGGCTACCTGCCGCCAGTGCCGTGCTATGCAGGCCAGCTAAACCAAGTATTTATGAATATCTTGACCAATGCTATTAATACATTAATTAACGAAGCAGTCGGTCAAGAGTTGGCGAAAGAATTTAAAGGTGCAGGACTCAAAGACTTTGATCGCCAGCCTCAAATTGAAATCACAACTCAAGTCTGCTGTCCCGAACCTGCGCCGGATTTAGACAAACTTCATGTTCGCTGGGTTTCGATTTGTATATCAGATAACGGGCCAGGAATGTCACCTAGCAAGTACAAAAAAATCATAGAATCATTCTCTACCGAAAAACGCGCCCTCAAAGAAACCAGTTTAGCAGTTAGCTATCAAATAGTGACGGGCAAACACGGCGGTGCATTCAGAATGCGATCGGAGTTAGGCAGGGGCACTGAATTTGAAATTTTGTTACCCTTAGCTTAAGAAGTCAGTTGTCAGTTGTCAGTTGTCAGTTGTTATTGGTTATTAGTTATTAATTATCATGAAAAATACTGCTACATATAAATTAGAGGCAATCTTCTGTAGGGAAACGGCAATGCTGTGTCCCTACTTGAAAACTGCTGTAACAGTCAACAGTCAGCAGTCAACAGTCAACAGTCAACCATTATCTAACTGAGTGCCGCACATTTTACAAAATCTAGCATTAGCATCATGTACAGACCAACCGCAACCTTTACAAACCGCTTCTACCTGATTAGCACTTTTAACTAAGTGTTTAATCAAATCCCCCAATTGCCAAGGAATCAGAGCAATTCCCGTCAAAATCATCAAAATAGTCAAAAAACGGCCGGATTCCGAAATCGGAGTAACATCGCCAAATCCCACCGTGGTCATCGTGACAACCGAGAAATAAACAGCATCCAAAAAAGTTCCAAAACTTTCGGGATTTGCCGGATGTTCGACTTGATAAATCAAACCAGAATAAACAAAAATTATTGCCAGCAAAGTAAACAAAATCCGAGCAAAAATCACCCCATCTTCGCTACTGATGCGGAAAATAGAAATTTTTAATTCCAGAAAGCGGATAAGTCGGAGAATTCTAAACCAGCGAAAAATTCGGATAAAACTAACGTTGACAAATCCCAGTAAAAATGGTAATATTGCCAGCAAATCAATAATTGAAAAAAAACTAAAAATAAATTTAACTCGATTTTCTGCACACCATAGTCGCAATAAATACTCAAACACAAAAACAACTAAAAGCGCTGTATCCAGAGTTTGCAAATTAATTCTAACAGTTTCCGAAATCGGGTAAGTTTCGGCGATGAAGCTGGCGGCAGATAAAAGAATGAGTCCGGTAATACTTAAATTGACGGTTCGGCCAATTGGGGTTTCGATGTCTTCGAGATAAAATCCAATTTGCGATCGGGTTAACATAGATGGGATAATGAATAGCATTTCTGAGGTAAGGGAATGAGCATCGAATTAACTAAGGGTGAAAGGTTCAATCTTTCTAAAGAAACTCCTAATTTCAGTAAAATTGCGATCGCCCTGGGTTGGCAAGTCAGCCAGACAGCACAAAACTGCGACATTGACGCATCTGTTTTTATGTTAGCGGCAGACGGTCGCATTCCCGATGAAAAGTATTTTGTATTTTACAACAATCTGACATCGCCGGACGGTGCGGTGCGACATTCGGGAGACAGCAGGAATGGACAAATAGAGGGAGATGACGAGACGGTTTATCTGGATTTGAGTAAAATCAATTCGGCGATTCAGGAAATAGTGTTTGTTGTGACTCTTCACGAGGGACAGGAAAAGAATCAAAGTTTTAGTCAAGTTACAAATGCTTTTATCCGGCTTTACAATTCAGAAACTGGAAATGAATTGGTTCGGTACAATTTAAATCAGATATTTTCTCAAGAAACGGCTTTAGAATTTGGACGGTTGTATAAGAAGAATGGCGAATGGAGGTTTCAGGCGGTTGGACAGGGATATAATGCTGGGTTGCAAAGTTTTGTAGACAAGTATTATGTTGAAAATGCGGTTGAGAAAAGCTCGAATGCTGGTGAAAAGGTTGATGATGCTGAGGTTGTGAGGCGGTTTAGCGATCGGGTGGATAAGCTATTGCAGGAAAAAGCAGCGGGAGAGTCTGTTGCTAATCCTGTGAATGCAGATAATTTGGAAGCTGATCAGGATGTTGATGATTCTGTTAAGGATTTTGATGATTCTGTTTCAAAAAATCAGGAACCTGCTATCACTGCTGAGGAATTTTTACGGCGGTATAACCAGGGAGAACGGGATTTTACAGGGATTAACTTAGCAGGAGTCGATTTGAGCGGAAAAACTCTGGAATATCCCATTAGTTTCAGTCAAGCAAACCTGAGCAATGCCAACCTCAGTAATGCCAAGCTAGTGAAGGCCAACTTGATTGGAGCTAACCTGCAAGGGGCAAACTTGAAATCCACAAACCTGCAACAAGCCGATTTAATTCAAGCTAACTTTAGTGGAGCCAACTTAACTAAGGCAAATTTAAATAACGCAAGACTCATTCAAGCGAATTTAAGTCAAGCAAAATTGAGCGAGACACAATTGCATAGTGCGAACTTGACTACAGCCAATTTAAGTAGTGCCAACCTAACTCAGGCAAATTTAAATAACGCTAATTTGATAGGAGCAGATTTAAGTCAAGCCAAAGTAACTAAAGTTAACTTATCTTATGCTGATCTAAGGGGGGTTAAGCTGAATGGGGTAAGTTTAGTTGGAGTCAACCTTGATGGAGCTAACCTGAAAAATGTAAATTTGAAAGTGGTAAGTTTGATCGGATCTAGTCTTGCTCAAGCTAATCTGAGCGGTCAAAACTTGGCTGGCTTAAACCTGTCTGGAGTTAGCTTTTACAATGCTAACTTGAGTGAAACAAACTTAACTTCAGCAAACCTGTGCGGAGCAAATTTGAGTTATGCAAACCTAGAGAAAGCTACCCTGAAAGATGCCAACTGGGTTGGAGCAAATATGGCAAATGCTAAACTCGCAGGTGCAATTATGCCTGACGGTACAACTCACGAATAAATCAAAGTCCAATGTTCGTAGTAAGGACTTCAGTCCTTATATTTCTGGATTGAAGCACTGCGACTCTGAGAAACCGGGTTTTTTGCCGAATCTGCGGACTGAAACGAAATATTTTCGAGAAAAAACCCGGTTTCTGGCCTGAGCGCGTAAGTCGCTCTATTTGTCTTGTTCCATGAGTTTGATGAGAGTTGTAAACATTCGCTCGCACTCCAAAGAAGCCTTGCGAACCTGGTCAACATTCAACATTTCTAACAGCTTGGAAGCGTGCTTTATCTTTTTATATTCGCCTTTCGATTTTGTGTCGCGGGTAGCTGCTTCCAGACTTGGTTCTAACCTATCCTTTCAATCGTCTCTACATTGATATTTTTAGGAATCGCCTTTTCTTTAAATCCCTGCCCGTAAAATCTTTTTAAAGTATCAATATCAGCCATGAACCAAGCTTCCATCGCTTGAACCATGAGATAGCAATGAGTGTCATCAACCCCAGGCGAATCCCAATTATCCCTCCACTTCAAATGCTCCCAAGGCGACTGCTTTACAACAGGTGCTTCTGAGTCAACCAGAAGGATGACAAACGCATCTGGGTGAGCGGCCAAAGCATTCTTGAAATCCCTGAAAGCATTATTCCGGGAACCGCAAAGAGTGATAGTCCACTTGATTTTATTGCTTTGGACAACCTGCACAATTTCTTTGAAAAAACTGCTAAATCCTTGTCGGAGCAATGCCTTTGTATTCTTGCCCTCGCCGCCGCCTTCGATGTAAATGCGAATTTCTTTTACCATCGGTTGCCCCCGATTTCTCCCATCCGCCAAAGGTCTCCCAAAGTGTAATTCTCAAGCCATTTTTTCAGTCGTTCGGGATCGAGACGGTTCAGGTGACTTCCTCTATCATCCCGATCGCATATTAACACTGACTCAGGACTCAGAGCCGACACTAAAGCATCGGAATGAGTTGTCACAATCAATTGTGTGCGCTGTGAGGCTTCGATCAACATTTCAGCAACAGCAGGCAGAATATCGGGATGCAAGCCAATCTCCGGTTCTTCAATACAAATAAGTGGCGGGGGAGTTGGATCTAGAAGTAAAGCTATTAAGAATAAATAACGCAGCGTACCGTCTGATAAACGAGTTGCGGGAATTGGCTGAATTAATCCTGTTTCGCGGATGAATATCTGGACAGTGCCGCCATAAATCTTGATACTCAGTTCTTCCGCTGCATCGTAGAACAGTTGTAATTTTTCAATAATCTGCCGGCTTCCTAATTGATACTGTAAGTTATTTAAAACCAGTCCTAAGTTCCCACCATCTTCTATGAGGGGATGTTCTGGCAAGTCAGTTTGCTGAGCCTTTCTAGATACTGAATCTCTCCCTGTCTGCCAGTTACGATATAAACCAATGTCGGCAAATTTATTTCCCAGATATGATAGTTCTGGATAGAGTTCGGGATCTTTTCTTTGAGATAAGATAGATTGATCGGGAATGATATCTTCTCGCCGCAGATTCCGCAGCTTTCTTGTTTGCTGCTCGTTGTCCTCTATAACATTGATAACAGGGCGAGCCCGATCGTTATAACGGTAATAGAAAAATGGCTGGCTTTCAAAACTATGGCGGGGTTCCATATCTTCTATAGCTTCGTCCACTACTTCAAGTCTCTGACCGGTTGCGGTAAAACTAATCTGATAGCGCAGTGGCATCGTTCGTTCTGGATAATCTAAAATAGCCTCAATTTTTGCTGTGGGAATACCTTTTTCACCTTTCCACAGCAAATCGCTGATGCCACCTCCTTGACGAATCGGAGCAAGCAAGTCTGTAGGTGTTGCCTTCAACACTCCCATCGCTTCGATTAAGTTAGACTTGCCGGATGCGTTAGTTCCGATCAACACATTTAGGGGTTGCAGTTCAATTTTTTCCCCATCACTTCCATAGGAAAGGAAGTTTTGCAGTTGCAGGGAGTGAATAAATCTCTTGCCTTCCACCTTGTCTTCCTATGCCAATTCTGAATTATTATACTTTGCGAAAGCTTTCTCTTTTAGTCTTGAATTGAGTAGGGGTCTCCTGCAACGGTCTTTGACCCATTACAATAAGTTCAGGAAAAAATCTTTACACATAAGAACTCATGCAGCTCAAGTCCACAACCCGCCATATTCGCATTTATACCGCCATCCTCGAAGACAACGAACTCGTCCCCAGCAACGACCTTTTGACGATCGACATTGACCCAGATAACGAACTTAACTGGAACGACGAGTCAGTCAAACAGGTATATGCCAAATTCGACCAACTCGTAGACGCTTACGAGGGCGAAGACTTGACCGAGTACAACCTCCGCCGCATCGGTTCGGAATTGGAGCATTTGGTGCGATCGTTCTTACAAAAAGGCCAAATCAGCTACAACCTCAACAGCCGCGCTGTCAACTACAGCATGGGACTTCCCCGTGTTGATGCCAAAATTCACCTGTAAGGGCGATCCTCTTCGAGGGCTTCGCTAACGGGCGATCGGCATTTATGTCAAGTTAAGATTGAAACCCATAATAAATGTCGCTTGTAGCTGAGTTTCGATCCCTCCTACTGCTCTTAATCAGGGGAGTACGGCAGGGCGGTTTCATTTTCTTGTAGGGGCCGTGCCCCCGTGCCGGCCCTTTTGGTCTGACTGCCGATCGAATCGTCTCGGTCGGGGGTAGGCACGGGGCACTACCCCCTACAAAATTCATGTTTTTAGTGAGAATGAAACAGCCCTGGGATTGAGGGGGATCTAGACTTCTATACAAAGGAAAGGCCCAGATGGGGAGAAGTGGGAAAATCTGCTTTTATTCTTCTTCCTGCTTGTTTCTGACTCCTGACTCCTGACTCCCGGCTTCTTCCTTCTTCCGACTTCGATCGGACTTCTCCCCCGCCTCCCCAGCATCAACCGGAGAATTTGGAACGCGATCGCGTTCCAAAAACTGTTTAACTGCAAGTTGGCGGTTGGTCATAAAGTGACCCCAAGCGCCGGGAAACAGGCCATCCAAGGTTTCCACCAGCGCCCAAACCTCAAGATTCATCACTTTATAATAAAAACTGTGAGACTGTTGAATGCTAGTGAGTATTTCGTCTATTTCAACGGCCGGCAGTAGCTTCGGATCGGGCAAATTCTTGGAAAAGGCGCTGGGTTCATGTGGGGCCATGGTTAAATACTCAACAGCTTGCAGAGGCCGGTCAGTAGATTTGAGATTTGAGATTTGAGATTCATTCCACAGATGAATGTGGGGGCTTGAACTAATATCTAATTTTTTTTGCTCTCCACGACTCCTGTGGGGGGCTGGCATCCGTCAGTTGATCGATTTGAGATTAATTCCACAGATGAATCTGGGGGCTTGTATCCATCTTTGGGTAGGGTTAAATTTAACTTCTCTTGCGAAACTAGGGCGCGAGGCACAGATGACCCTTCGCGAGAAAACCGAGAATTGATATTTATTTATACCTACCGGCTCAGGTGATTTCTACGTACCAGCATCCTACCATTATAGTTAGTCTAAAATCTCAATTCACTTGACGATCGCGATTTCTTCGCAAATTGCCACTATCAGGAATATGCTGAAAAGAGCGTGCTTTCAAGCCGAGGACTTGGGCATCGCGCGATCGTCTAACCCTCAAAGCTCATAGCAAGATTCAACCGGCCGTCAACAAAATGGTAAACTGTTCCTGTCAGTACAAGACATTAAAACCTACCCCTAGACTGGGGGAAAGTAACGCCTAAAATATTGTCAGGAGTTAGACTAAATAGCAAAAAAGTTTACTAAAGTTAGTCATACTTAACTTGACTGGTTAACCTTTGTGGGTGGTAGAATTAGAGCGATGCCAAAAACCAAGGCTTAATTATCTGGGAGAGTAAACCGAGCGTGCAAGTCAAAACTGACCAGCCTGTAAAAAGGTCGAACGGGAGTCCGCGTTTCGTTAAATTGGTTGAAAATATTGGATGACTCATGGCTAAAATATTCAACTAAAATTAATTCGATTAGGGTGGGCTACACCCGAATTAACGCCTGTGGACAAGAAGGAGCCGACTCCCTTGGGTGAAGCAGGAAGCAGACCCTTCAGGAGCAATCCCGATTGAATGGTGAGACTTAAATAAGTTTAGCCAAGTTTTGTGTAGCAGATATCACTACGCACACAACAGTGGAAACGTGGTGAGCCCGGGAACCTGAAAAATCAGGATATTAGGACTGCGAAGTCTTAAGAATCTGCGTCTGTTGAGAAAGCGGGAGTGTCAAATAATCGCCACGTATCAACCCGTCGAGGTTCAATCGCTAAAATAATTCAGATCAGCACGCTTGCCCAAAGGCGTCAGGAACCCTTATGCAAAACTCTGTGGCAAAACACTACTTATGGGCTTTAGGTGAAGGGATCAAAGGGTGTAAGCCAGGCGATCTGATCGCTGGTCGCTACTTGGTCAAGCGCGATCGACTTCTGGTCGATACTCAACCCGAACACTTGCCGGAACTGCCCGAAGAGATTCCGAGTGTTGTCACTCCTTATCTGAGACTGTTTGCCTATCAGTTGCACGTACCTCAAGTATACGGCATGGTATCGTCCAAGATGAGCAAGCTATCGGGAGATATCTGGCTACTGGAAAACGGGCCGATTTTGAAGGTGACGGAATCTTTAATGCCGGAATTGGCCGATTCCTGGAAAGGAGCAGCAGCGATGCGCCAGCTCAATTGGCTGTGGCAAATAGCCCAGTTGTGGCAGCCCTGTATCGCTCAGGGCGTGGCTTCGACCCTGCTGACTCCAGAACTGCTGCGGGTGGAAGGGCAATTGGTGCGGTTTTTGGAATTGCAGCCCGATCGCAAACCGCCTCATTTGTCGCAGTTGGGCAAATTGTGGCAGCAGTGGCTCGAAGATGCTCACCCAACTATTGCCAATTTTTTGAGGCAACTTTGCCAGCAAATGGTTGCCGGTCAAGTGCGCCACGGCGAACAACTGATGGGCCAGTTGGATAAAGCTTTGGCAAAGTGCGGCCGATTGTACGATCGTCACGTTGAAATTGCCACGGGCACAGATGTAGGCAGATCCCGGGCTCACAACGAAGATGCTTGCTATCCGCCCAGCGGTACGCTGTTCGCAGGAAACCCGGGTGCGGAAGCTTGCGCGATCGTCTGCGACGGTATCGGTGGACAAGACGGCGGCGAAGTCGCTTCGGAAGAAGCAATTGGTGTGCTGCGCGACAAGTTGCAGCAAATGCCCCTGCATCAGGCTAATTGGGACCCGTTGAGCCTGACTTCCAAGCTGGAACGGGCGGCTTGTGCTGCTAACGACAAGATAGCCAGTCGCAACGACAGCGAACACCGCCAAGGCCGCCAGCGGATGGGAACTACGCTAGTTATGGCTTTAGCCCACATTCACGAGCTCTACGTCGCCCACGTCGGAGACAGTCGGGCTTACTGGATTACCCGCACCGGCTGCTATCAAGTTACTCTCGATGATAATGTGGCTTGCCGCGAGGTGCGTTTGGGCTACTCTCTCTACCGGGATGCTTTGGAACAAGTGGCCGCCGGAGCTCTGATTCAAGCTTTGGGGATTACTTCGTCCAACACTCTGCACCCGACCGTGCAGCGTTTTCCGGTGGATGAAGACTGCGTTTTGCTGCTGTGTTCCGACGGTTTGAGTGATAAAGACCGGGTTGAGGAATGTTGGGAAGCGGAGATTTTGCCAATTCTAGACGGTAGCATTAGTTTGGCTAAGGCGCGCGATCGACTGATTGAGATTGCTAATACTAGAAACGGTCACGATAACGTCACTGTTGCTTTAATTCACTGTCAAGCGCATTTGAGGGAAGACGGTAATACTGCTACAGAACTGTCTGTCGCACCTTTAGATACGCCGATCGAACTAATTTCCGACAGCGAGGATATGCCAACGGATTTGAATGGGCCCACAAGCATTGGCGAGGGGGATTCTGAAGGAAAAACGCAGTTGTTACGGCCGGACAAAAGCAAAAGCCCATTTTCGCTGCTGCTGAAAATTTTATTTTTATTAGGGTTGGGGGGTGTATTTGCTTATTTTTTCATTCCTCCGGTGGGTCGCGCGATCGATACTGCCGGGGAGTCGATTTTCGGGAAACGCGGTTTAATTAAAGCTGGAAGCACGCCGGAGAAAACAGTTAACTCTGTACCTTCTCCGGTCCAATCTTTAGAAACAGGCTCGTTTATAGAGATTAAAAGTTCTGTGGCTGGGGAATTGAGCGCATTGGGCGATCGCTTGGATTTGCGAGTCGCAATGGGTGAGTTGACTGTCAAAGGAACAGTCCCAGCCGGCAGTGTTTTGCAGGTGACAAACAAACAGCTTACGCCTCAAGGCAATTGGCTGGAATTGAAAGTTTGTTCGATTCCTGAAATAGTGCGATCGAACTCTCCCAAACCCGAGTCAAATAAAGATTTTTCTACAGTTTCAAAACCTGCACTGAAGCCATCTCCCGCTGTGGCAAATCCCTCACCTTCCCCGGCAGTTAAGCCAACAGTTGAAGTAGAAAGCGCCAAGCTGCAAGCGGGGGAAATTGGATGGATTCAAGAACAAGCTGCCGTTTCTAAAGTAGTGTCTAACCTAGCCTTAAACCCAACTCAAAAGGGTAAGTGCGTTGAGGCTGACTCAAATCCAAACCCTAATTAAACTGTTAATGCTTGAGTATGTTGAGCGAAATTGATAGAGTTCAGTATAAAGCAATACGGTTCACTTAAGACAGATACCCCCTAACCCCCCTTAGGTCGGGGGACAAGAATGCCCTCAAATTCCCCCTTGCTTTCGGGGGATGCGAGGGGGGTCTCCGGGGTATAAATAGTGTTAAGTGAACCGTATTGCAGTATAAAGGAAAAGGCAGATTCCTAAACAAAACTAATATTAACAGGTACAATTGCAGGTCAAGGATCTGAAAAAATTTTAGATTTTAGATTGGGGAGTTAACAATTACCAATCTAAAGTCTAAAAATGTTTCAAAATTTCTAACCTAATTTGTTAGATACTTCTGCCAGTTTAGTCACCATTTGGGATACCGCTTTGTCAACTGCCGCGCTCAAAAGTGAGTCTTCATTGCTGCTGCCAGAATTGCTGCTGATACCTCTGACAGAAATATTAGAATCGCTTTGATCGGCTTCTCCTACTGCTTTGGCGGTGGCAAGAATATCTCCTGAAGCTGTACCGATTAACCGCACGTCTATTTGAACGGTAGCTTTGGTTTTTTGCGAACCGCCGCCGATTCCCATGAAACTGCCGCCGCCGGATTGTTTGTCGATATTAAACTTGGTAATGGTGCCGATGAGTACGGCGTCAACTCCTAGTTTTTTGCCAATTTCGGCTGCGGTGCCGGCATCCATTGTACCGCTGCGATTTTCCTGTTTGAGCACTTGTTCGAGCTTGCTACGATCGACTATTGTATAGGTGCCATTGTTGACGAGTTCGTTGATTAGCAGTTCGCTGATGCCTTTGGCGGCGCCGACTCCCCGATAAGAAGTGTAATAGCTGTTGGTGGTGCCGTAGTCGAAATCCATGACGACGAGGCGCTTTTTGGCCGTAGCTTGGGCGAGTTGGGTGGCGGGTTTGATGGTGGCTGGCGTGGCGATCGCATTTACTGAAACGCCTACTAGCATTAGGGTAGCTAGGGAAATGCTGGTTAAGCGAGATATGGTGGTTGTTTTCATAAGTTTTTCCTCACAGTTGTTTTGTGCCGACTCTAGGATACTTCACGGAACAGCCCGATGTCAGGGTTGGGGGTGAGGAGGTTGGAATTGGCGGGTTTTAGTGTTTTTTGACTTTCAAAAGGCTTAATTTTAATTAATTAACCGCAGAGGACGCAGAGGACGCAGAGAAAGAAAGGAAGAGTGCGATCGAGGTTTCAAGACCTAGATAGGGAAATATGGGTTTTCCGGCCCAACAGCAGGAGCGGAAGACACAATCGACAAGTTTCAATCCCTAATAGGGTTTTATGGGTTTTCCGGCCTTGGTGTCCAACCACAATTGTTGAGATGTTTCCTGTTTCAATCCCTAATAGGGTTTTATGGGTTTTCCGGCCGCCGAAGCAAAGCGCGAGGGAAAAAGTTGCACCCGTTTCAATCCCTAATAGGGTTTTATGGGTTTTCCGGCCTTCTAGTAACAAAGGCAGTGCCTTCTGCACGGTGGTTTCAATCCCTAATAGGGTTTTATGGGTTTTCCGGCGCTGAATATGTAAGGGAATACACCAAAGCAGACGGGTTTCAATCCCTAATAGGGTTTTATGGGTTTTCCGGCGTGAAAGCCCGTAGAAGGATTTATGAGTAAACGCATGGGAAGTTTCAATCCCTAATAGGGTTTTATGGGTTTTCCGGCTGGCAACGGCAACCGTCGCATAGACCGTTTACGGCAATTGGCTTATGTTTCAATCCCTAATAGGGTTTTATGGGTTTTCCGGCCTTATGGGTCGCCCTGTAGGGCCTGAAGGATTAAGTTTCAATCCCTAATAGGGTTTTATGGGTTTTCCGGCTAGAAAAAAATGAGGTTTGTTGTGTCTACTCTCTAGTGTTTCAATCCCTAATAGGGTTTTATGGGTTTTCCGGCCGGACTGTACTTTTAGATGTGGCGGAAAAAGTACCTGACCAGGAGTTTCAATCCCTAATAGGGTTTTATGGGTTTTCCGGCAATAATCTTGAAATCATTAGCAGCAAAATATTCGTTTCAATCCCTAATAGGGTTTTATGGGTTTTCCGGCGCAAATATTGCTGTACCGTCAGCCAAACAAACTCTGTTTCAATCCCTAATAGGGTTTTATGGGTTTTCCGGCCGGTGTTGTTGAAACTCTGAAATTAGTTGCAGATCGTTTCAATCCCTAATAGGGTTTTATGGGTTTTCCGGCCTGGCATATTGTGCGGTCTACCGCACTATAATAAAGAAGTTTCAATCCCTAATAGGGTTTTATGGGTTTTCCGGCAATTGCACACCGGCTTTGGTGAATGTATCACTGAGTTTCAATCCCTAATAGGGTTTTATGGGTTTTCCGGCACTGATTTTGAGGATAATCCTTGAGTTGTTGCCGGTTTCAATCCCTAATAGGGTTTTATGGGTTTTCCGGCAATGTGGTTAAAATTCGCCAAATTCAACACTGAAAGTTTCAATCCCTAATAGGGTTTTATGGGTTTTCCGGCCCGGTATGGAGCTTGGCATTACTCCGATCGCAAGCATGTTTCAATCCCTAATAGGGTTTTATGGGTTTTCCGGCTCGTTCGTCTGCCGTGGTTCGGGCTGTGTCGGCTGCCGGTGGTTTCAATCCCTAATAGGGTTTTATGGGTTTTCCGGCACTCCAGCCATTAGAAGACGCTAGCTTATTTACTGGGTTTCAATCCCTAATAGGGTTTTATGGGTTTTCCGGCTAAGCATCATCATCTGTAAGTTGTCCAAGTCGCTGGGTTTCAATCCCTAATAGGGTTTTATGGGTTTTCCGGCTGTAACAGTTTCAGCGGGGCCTTTTTCACATACTTATGGTTTCAATCCCTAATAGGGTTTTATGGGTTTTCCGGCGAGAAGCTCAAAAAAGCCAGAGGAGAATGGGGAAAAGTTTCAATCCCTAATAGGGTTTTATGGGTTTTCCGGCTAGCAGAGGGCAACAGTCATCCGGCCCCGTTCGCGGGTTTCAATCCCTAATGGGTTTTATGGGTTTTCCGGCCCCAGTCGCTCAAATTCTTGCTGTATTTCAGTGAGTGTTTCAATCCCTAATAGGGTTTTATGGGTTTTCCGGCCTGCTAATTCCATAAGTCGGTTTATAGTGTCAGTGTTTCAATCCCTAATAGGGTTTTATGGGTTTTCCGGCCCTCAAAGAAGGTATCTTTGAAGTTACAGCCGATTTCGTTTCAATCCCTAATAGGGTTTTATGGGTTTTCCGGCACTAGCTCGACTTTGTGATATGAGTGTTACAAATATTCGTTTCAATCCCTAATAGGGTTTTATGGGTTTTCCGGCGTGCATGAAGCAGCCCGCCAAGCAAAAGTGCTTGTTTCAATCCCTAATAGGGTTTTATGGGTTTTCCGGCTTGTTGATGAAGGAGCTTCAGTCAAGGCCGGTGGTTTCAATCCCTAATAGGGTTTTATGGGTTTTCCGGCTCAAGCGGCTTTTCGCTTGTATTGTTGACCCGAAGTTTCAATCCCTAATAGGGTTTTATGGGTTTTCCGGCTTTCTAACTGAATTTGCATTCTGCCATCGGCTGCGTTTCAATCCCTAATAGGGTTTTATGGGTTTTCCGGCTAAGGCGAATTCCTGCAAAGGTTCGCTTCTTAAGCTGCGGTTTCAATCCCTAATAGGGTTTTATGGGTTTTCCGGCCCCAACAATCTAATTCAAAAAACAGGTACGCGGGGTTTCAATCCCTAATAGGGTTTTATGGGTTTTCCGGCCCAAGTAATTACGAAGTCGAACCAGGTTGATTCCCGAGTTTCAATCCCTAATAGGGTTTTATGGGTTTTCCGGCATTCCCCGCAGAATCTCAGGGGAGTAATCGCCAGTTTCAATCCCTAATAGGGTTTTATGGGTTTTCCGGCTCTTGAAAGTCCGCTGCAAGCTTCCCATGCTCAAGTTTCAATCCCTAATAGGGTTTTATGGGTTTTCCGGCGCGCAATGAAGAGGAAAACACTACTAAAATAGGTGCGGGTTTCAATCCCTAATAGGGTTTTATGGGTTTTCCGGCTTGGCGCTGTGCCGTAGGCAAAAAATCAGCCCTGTTTCAATCCCTAATAGGGTTTTATGGGTTTTCCGGCGCTCGGATATTCTTCGCGTAGTTAATTTGCTTTGGTTTCAATCCCTAATAGGGTTTTATGGGTTTTCCGGCCTTCTACTGGTCTATGGGCGCACCCCTTCCTATGTTTCAATCCCTAATAGGGTTTTATGGGTTTTCCGGCCTTTGTGGTGCGGGTGTTTATTCTTGAACTTGTCTGTTTCAATCCCTAATAGGGTTTTATGGGTTTTCCGGCCCAGCGCAAACGGCGACGTTTCTTTCTTCAAGAAGTTTCAATCCCTAATAGGGTTTTATGGGTTTTCCGGCAAAGCGCAATAGCAGAAGCAGCGGTTTTTACTGTGTTGTTTCAATCCCTAATAGGGTTTTATGGGTTTTCCGGCTAGATGCTTTGCGCTAGCCCTGACGTATCAATTCTGACTTGGGTTTCAATCCCTAATAGGGTTTTATGGGTTTTCCGGCGTTATTTGTCAAAGCTATCCTACAAGCTACCGCGTTTCAATCCCTAATAGGGTTTTATGGGTTTTCCGGCGTTATGGCCGTTGTAACACCTTCAGAGCGCAAGTACGTTTCAATCCCTAATAGGGTTTTATGGGTTTTCCGGCTGATATTCCGATCGATACACGCTGAAAGTTGCCCCTTCTTCTGTTTCAATCCCTAATAGGGTTTTATGGGTTTTCCGGCTTCTGCTGCAAATGGGCTGTTTGGTACTCCTTCAAATTGAAGGTTTCAATCCCTAATAGGGTTTTATGGGTTTTCCGGCTTCAGGGACTAAGCACATGGTTGATCTTGCTAAAGGTTTCAATCCCTAATAGGGTTTTATGGGTTTTCCGGCGCTGGCTCGCAGAATGCAGTCTGTACTCAGATGGTGAGTTTCAATCCCTAATAGGGTTTTATGGGTTTTCCGGCCCTGGGAATCCGAGCAGCTTTGCAGGCATAGAGATTGCAGTGTTTCAATCCCTAATAGGGTTTTATGGGTTTTCCGGCGAGCAAAAACTCTGCGACCAACAGACAAGCTCCAGGAGTTTCAATCCCTAATAGGGTTTTATGGGTTTTCCGGCAATAATCAATTGGGTTGGCCAGTTCGAGCCCGCGTTTCAATCCCTAATAGGGTTTTATGGGTTTTCCGGCTAAAATCCATCCTTTTGACCGCAAAATTCTTGTATGGTTTCAATCCCTAATAGGGTTTTATGGGTTTTCCGGCGTTTGCCCTGCAGCGGCGTACAATGAAGTAATAGGTTTCAATCCCTAATAGGGTTTTATGGGTTTTCCGGCGAAAAGATTCAACAGCTCTTTCACTAACAAACTCAGTTTCAATCCCTAATAGGGTTTTATGGGTTTTCCGGCCACGGAGTATGCCAGACCAAAATATGTAAAGGTCGGTTGTTTCAATCCCTAATAGGGTTTTATGGGTTTTCCGGCCGTAACGGGAAGCGCTACCGTGTTCGGTGTCAATGTTTCAATCCCTAATAGGGTTTTATGGGTTTTCCGGCTTGATGAAGATTACCGATCGACTTTTGCTTTGTTTGTTTCAATCCCTAATAGGGTTTTATGGGTTTTCCGGCTTGTGCCAGATTCCCACTTTTCAATATTTTTGGCTGTGGCGTTTCAATCCCTAATAGGGTTTTATGGGTTTTCCGGCTTCCTCCCAATACTTAATATCTGTCTGTAACTTGTGTTTCAATCCCTAATAGGGTTTTATGGGTTTTCCGGCCCCAAGCTTTGTAAGCCACTTCAAATTGTTCGATCGTTTCAATCCCTAATAGGGTTTTATGGGTTTTCCGGCAGGGATTACACCTTTAGCTACCTTAAACGCACTTAGTTTCAATCCCTAATAGGGTTTTATGGGTTTTCCGGCCGCTGGCATTTGAAACGTATATTGTCGATTTCTTCCCCAAAGGTGGGCGAGTTTCAATCCCTAATAGGGTTTTATGGGTTTTCCGGCAATTTCTAGAAAGATGGACGCAGGGAGAATATGGAGTTTCAATCCCTAATAGGGTTTTATGGGTTTTCCGGCGGTTCCTTCCGGATAGCTTAGCTCCAAGTTTCCCAGCGTTTCAATCCCTAATAGGGTTTTATGGGTTTTCCGGCGCGAGCATCTGTCGAGCCTTCCTTTGCCGTCTTGGTTTCAATCCCTAATAGGGTTTTATGGGTTTTCCGGCCCGCGTAACCACCGAAGTTTCCGTCAAAAGTGTCCGGTTTCAATCCCTAATAGGGTTTTATGGGTTTTCCGGCGATGCTGACGATCGTGGAGGGAAGAAATTCAAAATCAATGTTTCAATCCCTAATAGGGTTTTATGGGTTTTCCGGCAATAAGTACGCAAGTTCCCATTAATCCAAAATGTTTCAATCCCTAATAGGGTTTTATGGGTTTTCCGGCTTAACATAGGGATCGTCTGCGAGCATCAAATCAAAGTTTCAATCCCTAATAGGGTTTTATGGGTTTTCCGGCTATCGCAATAAATTTCCCAAGGATTCCGAGCAAGTTTCAATCCCTAATAGGGTTTTATGGGTTTTCCGGCTGTCTCTAGTGTGCCTAACTCCTAGCATTAATTGATTGTTTCAATCCCTAATAGGGTTTTATGGGTTTTCCGGCATGCTAAATACTACTACTGCTACTTATGCTGGCACTGGTTTCAATCCCTAATAGGGTTTTATGGGTTTTCCGGCTTCTCTTCTTAAATCTTCCAAAAAGGATAGTTAAAAATGTTTCAATCCCTAATAGGGTTTTATGGGTTTTCCGGCTCAAAAAAGTAATTTAATAGTTTCTACCAAGTCAATGTTTCAATCCCTAATAGGGTTTTATGGGTTTTCCGGCCGGTCAGGTAATATCGATCGCCCATTGCCCAGTTTCAATCCCTAATAGGGTTTTATGGGTTTTCCGGCCTCATCTTTTGCCTCACAAATGGTGTGGATATTTGTTTCAATCCCTAATAGGGTTTTATGGGTTTTCCGGCTTTGATATTTCCGAAGCAAGTTTGAGTATTGTTGTGGGTGTTTCAATCCCTAATAGGGTTTTATGGGTTTTCCGGCATTTGCATCGGCGGCAGTAGCGTTTGAGGTAGCTGCGTTTCAATCCCTAATAGGGTTTTATGGGTTTTCCGGCCTGGAAGCAAAGGATTCGATCCAAGCGAAGTGTTTCAATCCCTAATAGGGTTTTATGGGTTTTCCGGCTCTCATCAGGTCTGACTAATGTGAGAGTTTAAATGTTTCAATCCCTAATAGGGTTTTATGGGTTTTCCGGCGTTTGATATCGAACAATCCTTGGCTCAAAGTCAAACGTTTCAATCCCTAATAGGGTTTTATGGGTTTTCCGGCTCCGAATCTTGTATTTCTTCAAAGGTGCGTCTTTGCCTGGTTTCAATCCCTAATAGGGTTTTATGGGTTTTCCGGCCCTCCAGTAGCAAGAGCGCTTCCCCCAGTAATTACAGTTTCAATCCCTAATAGGGTTTTATGGGTTTTCCGGCACGGGTTAGCTCATCCGAAGTTTGCGGGTGTAAATAGACGTTTCAATCCCTAATAGGGTTTTATGGGTTTTCCGGCGCGATCGCGCAATATAACGCGCCTCATAAATACACAGTTTCAATCCCTAATAGGGTTTTATGGGTTTTCCGGCTAACTAATTTTCAACTATTTGACGATGATTATAAATTGTTTCAATCCCTAATAGGGTTTTATGGGTTTTCCGGCACAGTCTACATTCCTGGTCTAGTCCGTCAACTATATGTTTCAATCCCTAATAGGGTTTTATGGGTTTTCCGGCTCAGAATTTCTGCTGGCAAGTGAAACTTGCTCAAAGTTTCAATCCCTAATAGGGTTTTATGGGTTTTCCGGCTTGTAAAATGCGGTACGGCTGCACCAAGGCTGGAAGTGTTTCAATCCCTAATAGGGTTTTATGGGTTTTCCGGCATTACTCGAAGTACCCTACTGGCTGCCGGAAGTTTCAATCCCTAATAGGGTTTTATGGGTTTTCCGGCTCGAGGGAAGCAAAGCCCCAAAGGGCCGGCGGCTCGAGTTTCAATCCCTAATAGGGTTTTATGGGTTTTCCGGCCGGATGCAGACTAGCTCGAACATAGTCAAAATTGTTTTGTTTCAATCCCTAATAGGGTTTTATGGGTTTTCCGGCGTGGAGTGAAGGTACTCGCTTGTTGCCTTCTCACAGATGTTTCAATCCCTAATAGGGTTTTATGGGTTTTCCGGCCGCTGGCATTTGAAACCGTTGCAGTATTTAGTTTTCAAGGTTCGTTTGCGTCTGCACCAACTAAAAATACCATTTCAGCCTCGGCCTGTCAATACCCCATTTTGACTTGTGCCTTGAAACTCCTATTAGATAAAGGTTTCAGCAATTGCGTCTGCCTTTTGTTCCGGATTGGGGCATCAAACCCTTACAGCAGTTCGATTACAGCCGAAAAATTCAACCCCTCGATTTTTACACCTACCAACAGACGCACTTTTAAACAAAAAATATAGTTCCATCTACGCCCCAGCCTCCATAAAACCCATCAACCAATTAGCCATCGTCGCCCTGCGAGTCTGTCTCGGCCCGAATTCCCCAATCTTATAGCCCTTAAACCCCAATTTTTCCTTCAGCAACTGCTTGTTTTCTGGAAGGGTCGATCGCGTCAATTTCACCGTCGCCGGCCTAGAATCGATAAAATCCGGCGGTTCAGGATAATCTTCGCGCCACTCCCTAGCAACATCAGCACTGTTCCACTTACCAGTCTCCGCATCCCAGCGGTAGCCCAGATACAGCCAAACTAACCGGTTGACGGCAGCATCGTCGATTTCTTCATTGAGAATAGCCCAAATAGTTTCGTTATTCAGCGGTGGTAATTCAGACATATAAAGGAACGGAGGGGGCATTGGGCATTGGGCATTGGGCATTGGGCATTGGGAAAGAAGGAAGATGAAACCAATTGTTTCAGCAATTAAAAATGCTTTAACTACCAAGAAGATTGCTATATAATTGTCAGAAACGGGCAAGATGCCCGTTCACAAAAAATCATAGGAATTTATTTGTGGGGTGGACACGCGAGCCCGCCCAAAATGTCACCCCACAAAAAATTAATTATTCAAAATTCCGTCTTTCTCGGCCATCGACAGCATTAAGTCTATCACGCGACTAGAATAACCCCACTCGTTGTCGTACCAGGAAATAACTTTGAAAAACTTAGAATTCAGTTCAATTCCCGCACCTGCATCGAAAATGCTCGATCGCGCGTCGCCCTGAAAATCTGTCGAAACCACCGCATCCTCAGTATATCCAAGAATGCCTTTGAGTTCGCCCTCCGAAGCTTTTTTCATTGCCTCGCAAATTTCTTTATAGCTAGTTTCCTTCGCCGTTTTGAAAGTAAGGTCAACTACAGACACGTCGGGAGTTGGCACGCGCAAAGCCATTCCAGTCAATTTTCCTTTCAATTCGGGCAACACCAAAGTAACAGCTTTCGCTGCACCGGTCGAAGATGGAATAATATTTTGAGCCGCACCGCGTCCTCCCCGCCAATCTTTTTGGCTTGGCCCATCTACAGTTGGTTGAGTAGCAGTTATCGCGTGAACAGTAGTCATTAAACCTTCTTCCAATCCGAAGTTATCGTTAATAACTTTGGCAATTGGTGCTAAACAATTCGTCGTACAGCTAGCATTGGAAACAACAGTATCTTTTGCCGGGTCAAATTTGTGGTGGTTGACGCCTACTAAAAAAGTTGGAACTTTTTCCGGGTCTTTTGTCGGTGCTGAAAGTATTACTCGTTTTGCTCCCGCCGTCAAGTGTTTTGATGCGCCTTCAAAATCTGTAAACAATCCGGTAGATTCTACAACATAATCTGCGCCGGATTTACCCCAAGGCAATTCTGCCGGGTTTCTAATCGCTGTACAGGGGATAAAATTTCCGTCAACGACAATCCCGTCTGGTTTGCTTTCAACTTCGCCGTCGTAAATGCCGTGGGTGGAGTCGTATTTGAAAAGATAAGCCAGGTTGTCTGGCGAAACTAAGTCGTTAATGCCGACAAATTCGATGTTGGGATTTTTGATGCCGGCACGCATGACTAGCCGTCCGATGCGACCAAATCCGTTGATGCCAACTTTTAATGCAGCCATGTTTAAACTCCTCTTGAAAATCTCGTTAGTCGATCGCGCGTTAGCGAAGCCCTAGAAGAGGATCGCCTGTTGTGGCTTAGAATTTACCACGCTAACGGATTTTTGCAACTGATTCTTTTCTATCTCTTAAGAATTCTGAATAGTGCCCCGGCTGGGAAGGGCAATTAACCCTGACAAGACTGCTGACTAATCGCTAATACCTGATGAGTATAAACTTGTAAAAGTGCTATAATAGACATAAAATATTTTCAAAATCGCCTTTTTTTAATCGGCTAAAGTAATAATAAAAAACTTATGGAAAAGCTAAAACGGATGGGCATTCTCACCCGTGGTGGCTGTCGGAATCCGAAGCCTAGGATTAAAGTCGCAGATACGCGCAAGAACACGGCATTGCCGTGTCCCTAAACATCTGGCGTACAATCTATATGTAGCTCTACTTTTGGGAATTGGTATAATCACCAATCACTAATGACTAATAACTACCCCACGCATCTAGTAATTAGCAATTCCACCGCATCTGAAATAAAACACGACCCACCAAATTTATTGAGCACTGGTCTAATGTTTTCTGCAACTGCTGAAACTTGAGCTGGTGAACAAAAAGCAAGCACATAAATGTTATCCAGCGCCGTCATTGATGAATCACGGGAAACGTGATCCCTAGTGCTTTTTCCAGCGACATCACGAATCACCGAATAACCAGGTACGCCAGCTTTGTCTAAACCGTCTAAAATCTTGCCGAGTTCGACTGAGTGGGCTATGATTTCTACTCTTTTGACTGACTCCATCATCTCACCTCCAAAACATATTTATTCCGTATAGATACAGGGGAATGCCAACAATGATATTAAATGGAAATGTCACTGCTAAGGCCGTTGAAATGTAAAGACTTGGATTCGCTTCGGGAACAGTTAGGCGCATGGCTGCTGGTACTGCTATATAAGAAGCACTCGCGCACAACACGGCAAACAGCAAAGTGTCTCCCTGCGGCATTCCGATTAATTTGGCTATTACCAAAGCAATTACTGCGTTGACTATCGGAATTAGGATTGCAAAGCCGATCAGAAAAATTCCTGCTTCTTGCAAATCTTTAATTCTGCTGGCTGCAACCAGCCCCATGTCTAGCAAGAAAAAAGTCAGAACTCCGTAAAACAAGTCTTGAGTAAACGGACTCATAACTTCCCAACCATGTTCTCCTGTCAGTATGCCCATAATTAGGCTGCCAATCAGCAGAAAAACTGAACTGTTTAGGAATGCTTCTTGCAACACTTCTGGCCAAACTATTTCGCGTTTTCCTTCTTCCCCGCCAAATACACTGACTAGAATGAGACCAACTATAATTGCTGGGGATTCCATTAATGCTAGCGCGGCTACCATGTAACCGTCAAAGTCGATTCCCTGTGCTGTGAGGAAGGAGGTTGCGGTAATAAATGTGACGGCGCTGATGGAACCGTAGGTGGCTGCGATCGCCGCGGCATTGTAGGCGTCGAGTTTGATCCTCAGTATGAAAAAAGTATAAATCGGTACTAGCATTGACATCAGCATGGCTGCCAAAATTGTCAGGGCGATTTGCTGGTCAATTCCGCTTTTGGATAGTTCGACGCCACCTTTAAATCCGATCGCAAACAGCAGGTACAGCGAAAACAGTTTGGGGATGGGCGCTGGAATTTCTAAATCAGATTTGAGAAAAATTGCCAGCATTCCCATGAAAAAAGCTAATATTGGGGGATTTAAGATATTTGACGATACTAAACTCAAATCCACGATCGTTCACTCCCATTTCTTGCGTTTTTAATATTACTTCCCCAGTAATTGTTGCACGAGAATGGATAAATAGACCGATCGAACTTTTAACACCGAAGCTCGATCGGGCTAAATACCGCCAAATACGGCAAAGGCGCACAGTGCACACCGTACAACGAGTAAGGTGTGCACTGCGCGCCCGCAGGCTATTGTTGTTTAACTAAGCAACTGCCAAATAAGACTCTAGGGCTTCGGAACCACCGATCAACTTGCCGTCGATAAATACTTGCGGCACAGTTGTAGCCCCAGTCACAGCCCGGAGCGATCGAGTTGTGATATCCCGGCCCAAGACGATTTCTTCATAATCCAAGCCCTTTTGACTCAGCATTTCCTTAGCCTTAGCGCAGAAGGGACAGCCCATTTTTGTAAACAGCGACACTACCTTCGGCTTGGTTGCTGCGGAGTTGATGTAGTTAAGCATCGTCTCGGCATCGGACACTTTGAAAGGGTCGCCCGGTTCATCAGGCTCAATAAACATTTTTTCAACCAAGCCATCTTTTACCAGCATCGAATAACGCCAAGACCGCTTGCCAAAGCCTAAATCTGTTTTGTCTACCAGCATTCCCATGCCTTGAGTAAATTCGCCGTTACCGTCGGGAATTAACGTCACATTGTCTGATTCTTGGTCTTTGGCCCACTCATTCATCACAAAGGTGTCGTTGACGGAAATACAAACGATTTCATCTACGCCGTTTTCTTTGAAAACTTTGGCCAATTCGTTGTAACCGGGGAGGTGCGTTGACGAACAAGTGGGAGTAAAAGCTCCCGGCAGCGAAAACACTGCTACGGTTTTACCTGCAAATATATCATCGGTGGTGACATCGACCCACTCGTTGTCTTTGCGAGTGCGAAAGGTGACTTTAGGTACTCTTTGACCTTCTTGGTTCGTCAGCATGATTTTAAATTTTTGGGTACTTGGGTTCAATTCCTTTGCTTCCTTTAGCGTACTCATAACGAGTATGAGTTGTCAAGGGTAGGCGGGTTTTTTTTAGTCAGTTGACGGTTGACGGTTGTCAGTTGACGGTTGTCAGTTGACGGTTGTCAGTTGACGGTTGTCAGTTGACGGTTGTCAGTTGACGGTTGACGGTTGACTGTGGTGAGCTTTCCAGTCAACAGTCAACAGTCAACAGTCAACAGCTAACAATGCCCAATGCCCAATGCCCAATGCCCAATGCCCAATTACCAATCAAGTTTTCGGCCTAAATACTCCTCTAGCTGCTGATTGTAAGGTCGAAAATAATCCCTCAACCAATCGCGAATCGATTGATTAACCGGCTCGTAAGAACCGGGATTAGCATTTTGGTATTCAGACAATTGATATTCCGGCAAATCTAAGAATTCTAAAACTTGCTTGACAGTTGTCGCCGCACCTGCATAAAAATCTTCGCTTTTCAAAATTAACAACTGTTCTCGGGGAAAGAAAGTCCGCCAGTTTTTGATAAATTCTATGTACCTACCGCGAGCTAAATAATTCCCCGGTTCCTCGCCGATGATGTATTCTGGATTGTGATTCAAGCGTTCAATTTCATCGCTAATTACTCGATCGAGCGATCGCCCTTCCCAATTTAACTCCCTCAAGCGGTAGAAATGAGAAATCGCCCGATCGACCGGATTTCGCAAAAGTACAATCAGTTTAGCCTCTGGAAACAGGCTGTAGAGCCGTTCCGGTGCTTCCCGATAGTCAAAATAGCTCGGACTTGCTTCACCAGTTACAAATTGCTCTCCCGAAGGCATGGGCGGAAAATGAGCCAAATACCAATCAATCCCTCTTTCAAAGTGCCACGACAAAAAATCCATCTCCTTTTTAATCGGAGTCAAAATTTGCGGGTGTTGGGATAAATAAGTGTACAGAGAAGTCGTGCCGCACCGCTGAGAACCAATGATGATAAAGTTAGGAACTTTGACTGGTTTTAAGTTCCAATTTTGTGGAACAGGCATCTTGCCTGTATCTGCTTGTGGAACAGGCATCTTGCCTGTTCTCTTACTGAGAATAGATGCAAAACTTTGTTTGTAACTGACAGTTCGATAAAAATCAATCGCCTCTGCAATTCGGTCTTGCCTCGTCAAAGCTTCCCCCAAATTCAGATAAGGCCAAAAAGCCTCCGGTTTAGCTGCAACAACTTCGCGGCACAAGTTCTCAACTTCCTCTAACTTGTTTTGCCTAACAAAAACTTCCCACAAATTGTAATAAAACCACCAAGGAAGATCGGGATTTATTTCTATTGCTTGAAAAAATGCCGCCGCCGCTTCCTCCCAATATTTTTGGTGGCTCAGAACAGCACCTAAATTGTAATAAGACCAGCAATCATCCGGTTTTTGGGCGACAGTTGCGCGAGATGAGGCTAATGCGCTAACGTACTTTTCTTGCTGCTGCAACAACTGCTCTAATTCCGCTGACAGTTCTGCACAACTCGGAGCGTATGTCAAGAGAAGTTGGTAAAAAATAATTGCGCTTTTTGGGCGATCGTACTTTACTAAATTCCCTCCTAACTGCAAATAAAACTCCCAATTTTCCGGTGTAATTTGCAATTGATATTGTTCTAAGACCAAGTTTAAATCCGACTCTGTTTGTCCGAGAGCGTATCCAAACTTCTCGTAAATCCCCGGCAAATCTTCTTCAATTTCAACAGCTTTTAAATACGTGGCGATAGCTTCATCCCACTGTTTTAGTTTAGTTAAAGCGTCGCCTAAATTGCAAAAAGACCAAGCAAAATCCGAGTTAAGTGCAATCTCGCAGCGGTAAGCAGCAGCAGCCTGTTCCCATTGCCGAAGTTTCAGCAAAGCATCGCCCAGATTGTGATAAGACCAAGAAAAATCGGGATTTAACTCAACAGCTTTTTTGTAAGCAGCGACAGCTTCCTCCCATTTTTCAAGTTTCAGCAAAACATCGCCCAAACTGTGATAAGACCAAGAAAAATTAGGATTTAATTCAATAGCTTTTTTGTAAGCAGCAACAGCCTCATCAAACCGACCGCTTTCTTGCAGGGAGTTCCCCAAATCGTGGTAGTCATTATCCATGCAAAACTCCTGCAATAGTCAGTAATTTTTCCAGCGAGTTCACATCCAACCGCATATCTTTATGTAAAGGTTTGGTCGGAGTTCCATTATTAACCAAATCACCAATTAAATAGTAATGTTCCAAACCGCACAAATTGCTAATCATCCAATAACAATACGGAACGTAAAGGGGGGAAAAAATCTCAATTACTTTAGTTCCCGGACTGCAAAAAACTAGATTAGTCAATCCTGCTCCGTGAGGTGCGACAACTACTTTAGCAGCAGCCAAACACGATGCTTGTTCGGCTACCGACATCGTTTCCAACTTGACACTGCGAAACCCAAATTGTTCTAAGTATTTAATTACCTCTTCATCGTTGACAATTCGGCGATAGGATGCTTGTTGGCGGCTGATATAAATTCGCTCTGAATAGTCTGTATTTAGTGGCTGTTGTTCATTTAAAAATGTCTGCCTGAGATATTCACACTTCCATTTTGAAACCGCTCCCGATCCGTTATAAGATATTGACGGAACTATTAATTTATCGGCTGTGATGTGTAAATTGCAGCGACTTTCTAAAAGTTGATCTTGAGGAATTCCTAAAGTATCTAAAGTTTCTGTTTGATAGGAAGCATCCCAGGCATTGACAACAAACTTATCTATAGTTTCTATTAATCCGCTTCGCTGTAAAAGGTCAAATCGCGTCATCACATCAAACATCCAATGAAAATAAGAGGCTCCACCCCAGCGAGCCGATAAAAAAGCCACATTTCCATCGACGTGTTCAGCGGGAGGCAATTTGTGGGAAGTGATTACCAATTCAGCACAACCCATTGAAATATCAGCAACAAGTTTATTGTCTGAAGTAATCACGGCGGTAGTCACAACATCCGCCCAAGCTCGTCCGTTTGGCAATACGGCAACAAAAGCTTTTCTGGAATGACTTTGATCTTCCGAAAATCTGCGGCTGCTGTCGATTGTTTTGGAATCGGATAAATTGATTTGACTCGCAGGATGGATGTCAATGCAGGTGAGGTGCGAATTGGATTCTGCTGCAACAATCAAATCTTCTGTAAACCCACAGTATTTTTTGAGAATACTTAAGGGTAAGATTTGATTGCTGTATTCTCCCCGATCGCTCTCCTCGACTTCTCCTTCTTGTTCCAGAGCATAACCTATATTATCGTAAGCTTCAAACAAATCGGGTTGAATTTGCAGGGCTTGAACTAAATTAGTGATTGCAGGTTCCCATTGCTGTTTTGCAATTAAACTCAAACCCAATCCTTCGTAACACCAACAAGATTTTGGATCGAGATTGATACCTTTTTCATAAATGGCGATCGCCCTTTCCACTTCCCCTTGATTCCGCAGTGCATCACCCAACTTTTTGTACAGCCAACTATGCTCAGGTTCTAGCTCAATAGCACGACCAAAAGCCGCTGCTGCTTCTGGCCAATTTTCTTGGAATTCCAGAATTTCCCCCAAACTATTGTACAACCAACAATCATCGGGATTTAATTCAATAGCTTTGCGGTAAGCCGCCGCCGCTTCTTCCAAGTTTTCCAGTGCAACCAAAGCCTTACCTAATCTCTCGTAAGACCAACAAAAATCGGGATTTAGTTCAACTAACTCGCGGTAAGCAACAGCAGCTTCCTCCCACTCAGAAAGCTCCATCAGCACATCACCTAAATAGTTGTAACTCCAACAAAAATCGGGATTTAACTCAATAGCTTTGCGGTAAGCAGCAGCGGCTTCGTCGTATTCCTCAATTGCCTGCAAAGTTTCCCCCAAAAAGTGGTAAGACCAACTAAAATTAGGGTTGAGTGCGATCGCCCGTTGGTAAGCGGCCCGAGCTTCCTCAAACAGTTCTTTCTCTTGCAGAGTTTTACCCAACTTGTGGTAAGTTAAATAGTTGTCCGACTTAATTTTAATAGCTGTTTGATAGCGCTCGCTCGCCTCATCCAAATAACCCGCATTTGCCGCAATATCCCCCAACTTTTCCCAACCCAGAGACAACAGAGTTTGCTCTTCGCCCAATTTTTGATTTCCGATTTTTTTGACCATCAGTTGATAGCCTTTGTGTACTACTTCTAACTGACTTCCAAACATCTCCAAAAAAACATCAATCCCAATTTTAGTATCTTGCTCCGGGCTGTCGGGAAACGTAAACTCGTAATCATCAAAAATCATCAATCCCGCAACTTTCACCAACCTCCAAGATAAAATCGCATCTTGCAGGGCGCTGGTGGGTTTGTGACAGCCGTCAACGTAAGCAATATCGTAAAATTCTGAATCTAAGTTTACTAGCAAATCTTGAGAGTAACCTTCTAATTCAATTACTTTTTCGGCGACTCCCGTTTTAACAATATTGCCCTTAAAATGTTGTTGAAAATACAAATCAATACAAGTAATCTTTGCCGTCGGATGAGTTAAAATATTATCCAGCAGCCAGCAAGCCGACATTCCCTGAAAACTGCCGATTTCCACAACTTGAAAATCCGCAATTCCGGTAAATTCCTGCAAATGCCGTTTCCAAATAGGAATATTGTGGGTAAACCAATCTTGGGTAAATTGATAATTTTTCGCCGCACACTCAGGCCAACCTCTCAATTCGCTGGCTTTTTGGTGGCAAATAATTGCTTCTTCTAATTCCCCTAATTGCGGTAAAATATTTCCTAAATCGTTGTAAGGCCCAGAATTGCTCGGATCGAGATCAATTTGGTGGCGGTAAGCGGCAATTTGTGCGTATAACTCCTGTTGTTTCGCCCGCACATCATTTAGTTGGGCGACAACTTCCGCAGCATTAGGTTCAATTTGCAGTGCCATACTATAAAATACGATCGCACCTTCCAACTGCTTCTGTTTCGCTAAACTATTGCCTAAATTTATATAAAACTCCGCTCCCTCTAACTCAATTTCCAGCAATTTGTGGTAAATTTTCCCGCTTGCAAGTACCGCAATACCTTGACAATAAGTTTCGATTGTGCTGTCTAAACCCGATTCGCTGCGCTTCCGCAAAACATATCCCAACCTCTGATTGATTCCCGTCAAATTCGGCTCCATCTGAACCGCGTGCAGGTAAGCGCTAACAGCTTCATCCCAGGATTGTTCGCAGGTTAAAGCAATTCCCAAATTGACATAAAACCAAGGAATATTTTGATTTATTTCAATAGCTTTGCGGTAGCAACTAATAGCTTCAGCCCACTGTTTCTTGTGAGCCAAAGCGTCCCCTAAGCAATTGTATGCCCAGTAGGAATTATCATTGATTTCCAGAGTCTGACGGTAGCATTTTATGGCTGCATCAAAGTCGCGTTTTTGAGCAAAAACATTACCTAAACCCACGTAAGCACGAGCATAACTTGGATTGAGTTCGAGGCTTTTGTTGTAACAGGCGATCGCCCGATCGAATTCTCCTCGCTCCGCCCAAGTTTTACCCAAACTGTGGTAAGATTCAAACGAATCTGGATTGATGGCAATGGCTTGTCGGTAATTGGCGATCGCCTCATCCCACCGCTTCTGACCAACCAGCATTTCCCCCAAATTGTGATAAGCTGTTGCCAGTTGCGGGTTTAACTTAATTGCCCGCGAATAACATTCAATAGCGCGATCGAACTTTCCCAATTCAACACAACTATTTCCCAGAGTGACGTGCTCGTCAGCAGTTGCCCAAGTCGGCTCGATATTAAAAGCTTGATACCAACAGTCTGCCGCCTCTTCTCGCTTCTCCAACTGCGTCCAAATTCTCGCCAACTGCCGATAAACAGCAGCAAAATTAGGCGCTAGCGAAATCGCTTTTTCACAATTGGCGATCGCCTTTTCCCACTGTTTCCCCTGAGAATACAGACTGCCTAGATTAGCATAAACTTCCGGCAAATTTGGATTGCGATCGATCGCGCTTTCATACCACTGCTTAGCTTGCTCGATTTCACCTCGAACCTGCATCACCTTTCCCAGCGTCTGGCAAGCTGTCGCCAAATTCGGTTCAATTTTCAACGCTAACTCGCAAGCAGCAACTGCCTCATTTAACCTTCCTTCGGCTAAATAAACTTCTGCTTGCCGACTCAAATCAACCGCTGCCTTTTCCATCTTCTCAATCGAGGGCATAATTAAACTTGCTCCAGACACCAACTAACCCAAACCCACCACTTCAACCATCCTTTTCAGCGAACTCAAGTTCACCAAAATATCCTCAGTCAGCGAATTCTGATACATCAACTGTCTAATAGGATAGCATTCAAAAGCCTCACCCGTTAAAAAGTAATGTTCCAACTGCAAATATTGACTGATTCCCCAGTAATAATGGCTGATATAGTGAGGCGACACCAACTCAATTACTTTAGTTCCCTGGCGACTAAAAATCGTATTTGTCAAGCCGCTGCCGTGGGCCGCGACTATCACCTCAGCGTGGTAAAAATGAGCAATTTGCTCTGCCAAAGACATCGACTCAGGCAAAATAGAAACAAAGCCAAATTTATCCAAAACCTCCACCACATCTTCCTCGTTCAAAACTCGGCGGTATCTTGCTTTGCTGCGGCTGATATAAATCCGTTTTGGATAGCTGGAACTAGGTAGAATTCCCTTGAGAAACTCGCGCCTCAAAAAATCCATCGCCCACCCAGAAGGCCAGCCCAAATATCCCGCAAAAGACGGCACAATCAACTCGGTTGCTTGTATGTGAGGCAAGCGATCGCTCTCCAAGACTTTTTCTTCGGGAATGCCCAAAATTCTCAGACTTTCCCGCTGAAATTGGTGCTGACAACTATTCACCAAAAACCAATCAATCTCCGCCAAATCCCTACCGCTGTGCCGCAGCAATTCTATCCTCGGCAAAACATCAACCATCCAGTGAAAATAGACATTTCCCGACAAACCAGAAAGCACTGCCACGCTGCCGTCAATTTGCTTTAAACCGGGAAACGATTCTAACTGAAAAACGCTGTGTTTTCTAACATCATGCTTTTCACATCCAGGTAAAAACCCCGGATAATCTCTCGACACATCAGCCAACAAATAATTGTCAGGAGTAATTACAGCGATCGCCTTGCAAATCAGCCAATAATTTTCCTGCGGCACAATCCAAACTCGCCCGTTGGGAATTGCCGCCACAAAAGTCTTGGGCGACTCCACAGGTAGCGGTTGCGAGTTGGACAAACGGCAAACTCCCCAACCCAAATGCACCGGATCGAACCACTTAGAAAGTCGCTGCAAACACAGCCCGCAAGTTAAACCGGCACACTCGGAATTTTCCAATTTGGAATTGGCGATCGCAAATTGGGAATTCGGAATATTTTCTGCACTTGCTTTTGGTGCAGATTCCCAAAATATTTCCACATAATTGTCAGCATCCAACTTAGCATTAACCAGCCAATCCCAGCTCGATAAATAAATACCGTGAGGAGGTTTTATAGAAGTGCTATCTCGCAATATAAAGCTCTTTTTTTTCCAGTTTTTCGGCTCCCCATACCCGTGCAATTGCAACTCTAAAACTTTTTGATAATAATCTATCGCCCGTTCCCAGCGGCCCTGTTTTTCCAGCAGTTTTGCCAACTCAAAATAAACCTGCGGTAAAGCAGGTTGAATTGTCAACGCCATGCGGTAAACTGCAATTGCTGCAATTATCCGCTCTTGCTGGGCTAAGGAATTTCCCACCCGCCAGTAAATCTCTGCATTTTGTGGCTGAATTTGCAAAGCTTTTTGATAATAAGTGGCGGCCGATTCGTGTCCGCCGTACTCTGTTAAAGCATTTCCCAAATGCAAGTAAATTTCTGTTAAATTATCGCAGATTTCAGCAATTGGTAATTCGCAAGCTGCACTTGACAAATATCTAGCCGCACCATCTTTTTTATTTACTTTTAAATCTGTTAAATCCGTGACATCCGTGACATCCGTGACATCCGTTACATCCGCTACAAAATCCGTTGCCGAACTTCCCATCAATGCTGTGAGAAATCGATCGCACGCAGCGATCGCCCTTGACAATTCATCATCATCTACAGCAGCAACTCTGTACCTGTCTCCCAAGCGGCAGTAAGCCTCAACAAAATCAGGCTTCAGAGCTATCGCCCGCTCAAAATAAGGCATGGCTTCCGCAATTTTGCCCAAAACCATCAAAGAAAACCCGGCGTCTGTATAGCCCGAAATATAGTGGGAATTGATCTCGATCGCGCGATCGAAACAAGCAACCGCCGCCGAATGTTCCCCCTGCAATTGCCACGCTTTCCCCAGATTGTAGTGAGCCACAACCATGTCCGGCTCCAACTCAATAGCTGTGAGGTAAGATGCGATCGCCCTTTCCGGACTTTTGTCCAGCAAGGCTTGACCCAAATTATTGTGCAGTGTCGCCCAATCCGGCTTAATCTCCATCGCCCGCTGGTAAACCTCGATCGCCTCAGCAGCGCGATCGTCCTTGAGCAAAATCACACCCAAATTGCTGTAAGCTTCCACGTAATCCGGCTTCAGAGCCATCACCTGTCGGTAGGCATCCATTGCCGCTTCGAGCTGACTATTTTCATCTAAAAGCACAGCCAGATTGTATAAAGCATCGAGATAATCCGGTTTTTTGGCGATCGCATTTCGGTAACACTTGATCGCCCCCAACAAATTACCCTGCTTGTGAAAAACATTTCCCAAGTTATAATGTAACTCCGGCCAGTCTGGTTTCAAATCCAGAGCTTGCCCGTAGTGAAAAACCGCCTCATCCAGCCACGCATAGTCACTGTAAAGTTGACCCAAATAAGCATGAGCCAGAAAAAACTGCGGCGAAATCTCCAAAGCTTGCACAAAAGCGTCTCTTGCCGCCGTCGGATCGCCTTGAGCTTCGAGAATTGTGCCTAAAGTCGTGTAAGCCGAGGGCGAAAACGGTTGAAGTTCGATCGCCTTTTTGCAAAACTCGATCGCCTCAGTTAACTTCCCCCGGTTCAAATAAATTTGGGCTTGCCGGATATATTCTTCAGTGCTCATTGCTAGCCAGCAGTTGCGGTTTCTTTACCGCTTCAGTAAAACCTAGAAATTTTAATTTAAAAATTTTCTATTTATATTTTGCCCGATCGGGCGAGCGATTAATTTTATCAATAACTGTCGATCGATTTTTTTTAACTGCCCTTGCCTCAGTTCCTGCATTGAATATTTCAACCTCACCCCGCTTGTGGCAGAGTGAGGTTGAAATCCTTTAAAACTACCAGCTTTGTGAGAACAGCCCCGAATCTTATCCGGTGCTGCCCCACAACAGCCAGTTGTTTTAGAACAACTCGAAGTTGTTCGAGGTAATCGTCAGGCCAGTCTGCAACTGAGCAACCTGTAGCACTCCGTTGCTGCCGTTGAAGAACAGCGCACCGCTTGTTGGGTCGTAGACCAACTTGTTGCTCGTGGCTGCTCCTGGAGTAGCTGCGTTGAAACCAGAAACGACGACAAACTCGCTTGCCTCGAAGCTGGTACCCAAACCAGAGAACACACCGCCCTGCTTCAAGCGGATCTTATCTTCGCCTGGGGTAAAGTCAGTGATCGTATCTACGCCATAATCGCCACCGCTGGAGAAGAAGTAGAACGTATCGCTGCCAGCACCGCCGGTCAAGACATCGCTGCCTCTGTCGCCAGAGATAAAGTCATTGCCAGAGCCACCATCGACAGTATCGTTATCTTTACCGCCGTAGAGAACGTCGTTGCCATCGCCGCCGCCGACAACATCGTTGCCCCGACCGCCAAAGACTGTATCGCTCCCAGATCCGCCGAGTACGGTGTCGTTGCCGTTGTCGCCAGAAACCAAGTCATTGCCATCACCGCCATCAACGAGGTCATCCCCTTTACCGGCAAAGATCCGGTCATCGCCAGTCCCGCCAGCTACCGCATCAGCGCCACTGCCTGCAAAGATATTATCGTTGCCGTCGCCGCCGCCGATACTGTCATTTCCGCCTCCGGTAATAATCAGGTCGTTGCCACCGCCAGCAGCGATGACATCTGCATTTCCAAAAGTCAGGATGATGTCATCACCGGAGCTGCCGTTCAACCTGTTGGCGCCGGTGATGCCGATAACGGTTGAGCCGCCGCCACCACCACCACCTGGTAGTGAACTTGCTGGCTGTGTTGGATTAGTTACCTGTGTCATTTACACTCCTCCTAAAAGATCAATCATTTTTCTACAATACACTTTTCCCTCCAAAGGGATTCAATAAATGAAACCGGACATCGGTTGAGACCCTAATTTACCCGGCTGCTATAAGCTGTCATGTAATTTAAATTGTCAGCAGCGAGCCTGGGAGCGCGAGTTGAATCCTGTATTCGTTGAGCAGCAAATCTCGGTTGTTTCCTGCTTTTGACTCTCGACTCCACCACTGCCTCCTCTAACACGAAAATATTCCAGTTAAACGTTTGTGAGTTTACCATACCGATACTGGGTGCGGCTAGTCCTTTTTCAAACAATAGCCGGGAAATACACATAAACCATTTTTAATCGGAGTATGCTCTCAAGATTGAGAAGTTGCACCGCAGTCGTGACCAAATGTCGATCGCCCGGAAGTTCGATCGCCCGCAATGGGGCTGGAACTGAGCTGCGATTTCTTTTAAGTACACTGTACCTGACCTGACTTTTGATTTTCGCCAATAGTTCCCCAGAAATCAAAATTTTTTAGCTGGCTTTCACAGCAAGCCCGCGCACGCTACAGGCCGGATTCAATCAAAAGTGCGTCCCAACCCGCTCCCGGACGGACTTTTGAGCCTCATCACCTTGATATTTCCAGCCAAATCCCTCACGCTCAATGTAGGATTTTGGCTAAAAAACCCAGTTTTTCAACCACAATCCGTCATTTCAACCATGAGCCGCATCCATCCGGACAATCTGACAATGCAGTGATCGTCTTTTGGTGAAGTTGGGATGAACGGTGGGCCGGTAGAGTTGTGACGGTACTGTAACTAGATTTTAGATTTTAGATTTACTCCAGAGATGAATCTGGGAACTGGAACTAGGATATAAAATTTTTGGCGGCTGGCGAATCCTGCCCCAGTTATGGGTTGGCGCAATTGTAGTTATGAAGAATTTACCTGTTAATAATGCTAAAGCCATCAATTTTTTGATGTATCTATCGGCTCCCAAGTAAAATTCTTACCTGCCTACTCGCCGGATTTGTCTCCCATCGAGTTGTATTGGGCAAAAATCCAATCGATTTTCCGTTCTGAAGGAGATCCACCTTCAAATGTTCTTGATGAAGCGATTAGTAAAGCTATTAAGCTGTTTGGCATTTAAAGGAGGATAGTAGGGTGCGTCCATAAATCAGCGTTTCCCATATATAGTTAGTGTTCTAGCTGACGCACCTTACCTGAATCGTTAATGGTTTAAATGCTCCACAGCTTAATGCTCTTAATGATGAAAATGCTTGGCCATCCTTTCATCACTCTGGTCTCTTTTGAGAACTAATTAAATAGTTAATTTTTGTGGTACATTCGATGGCTAATACCTGTGAGTTAAAGTATTAACTTTTTAGCCAATAGTTGTTTACTAATTGTTGTTAACTTCGAGCTGCACATTAAGGATTAGCAAATTATCCGAAATTTGGTTCGGCATTAATTCAGAGAAAATCTCTACTATTTATTCCTAGCGGTGTGCTTCTAGTTGCGCTGGTGACGCGTTGGAATTACTCTGGCTGTCGTAACTGTAGATGTGAGCGTCACTCTCGAAAATATAATTGATGGAAGTAGCTGCATAGTAGCTCAGCGCTAGCAGGGACAATAGATTAAGAACTCTATAAATTGGTTTCTCAGATACTTCGTTCATTTTGACTCCTACTTTTTATGCAAATAACAAATTTGGATACCGTGACGGCACTTTTTTTTAGAAGTTCCCAAACATCTCGCACCTCTAAAAATTTAGCTGGCTCGCGTTATAAACTCATGAGGCCCGATCGCCCAAAATAAGTCGTACTTGCGATTTAAAACAGTTTTTGTTGCCTATTTCATATTGCAGTCTCTGCCTGGAATTGTCTATCTAACTGCGGTAAGAGTTAGGCTATTTGGGCGCAAACGAACTCTACATTTTCCTATTTAGAGCTGCTACGATTTGAAGAAAGGGAGCTGGAAAAGGTTACATAGCAAAGATCCTAGCTGTTTTTCAACAGCCAGGATTTTCCCACCTTCGATATAATGGTACGTCGCCGCCGGAAGTATAAAAATTCTTAAGTTGGTCAACGGCAGGCGAAAATATGTCTGAAGTTATATTTTTGCAAGCAACAGGCCATGTTAAATTACATATTAATTTTGAGCTTGGTTGAGGTGGCAGATAATTTTTGGGTAAAAAATGTTGTGGTCGCTGTCCGATAATTTGAGTCTGACAATTTTGACTGAGCCGCACCCTTAAATCACGATTTGACAGAAGAAAAGTAGGCGTCATTCGATTGGAGACTTCGGGGTGAGACATTCGGCTAGCGCTCAGTCAATCTCGCTCAGTTGAACGATTTGAGATTTGAGATTGTATTCGATAGATGAATCTGAGAGCTTGAACAAAAGCCTAAAGTTTTGGGCTGCGGCCAACTCCTGTCGGAAAATTGTATCCGTTTTTGGGCGGGTTCAAAAAGCAGAAGGCAAAATTTTATATTGGTAAAAAAAATACTGTTTTAGGATTCAGATTTTTTTTTGGATTCTACCTTCTCGCTGATTTTTTTTACAATGAAACAAAATAAATTACTCGCTGCCAGGAGCGATGCACGCCGAATAATTTAGGACGAGATAAGCGACTGTGTTGAAGCCAGTTACTTCCACAATTTATTATAATTCTTGCTCGCATTGAGCTGTTTTTACAACAGACTTTTTGCTGGTAATTTGCAAAAGGGATAGGGGCAGAACAACAGGCCAAAACAGAGGCCCCATTATTAAGGCTATCCAAGATATCACGTCTTTTTTAGATGTCGCTGTATCATTCCAAAAACTTTTGAACCAAACAAGAAAAACGATTAAGGCAATCGAAAAGTAGCTAATCATTATCATTTTTTTACCTGCCAGCCTATAGATGGGATAGAAGTATTTATAATTATTGTATCTCAGGCCGTGGCTCGCCGATCGCAACTTTATGCCCTGAGCTGCAAGCTGCAAGTGTCTAAAACCCAAAGTTTCACAGCTATCCAAGTCCAGAGTATGCGATGTAGAGCGGACTTACTCCCGCTGCTCGGCGGTCTTGGGAACTCAAAGCCTTTCGTTTAGGGCTTTTCGAGGTTTTGTCAAACCTTGAGGCTACCACCCCAATCATAGCTTATGCGATCGAGGTCTTTGGTTTTCTGTGATTTAACTCACGCTACTCTTTTCTCAAATGCTCGATATTATAATAGTCGAGTTCAACGAGATTTCATGCAAGCTCTGACTTTAAAATATGATCGCGCGATCGCTGAACTGTTCTATCAAGTTACTCATTCAGGCAATCTGACTCGCACTCAAAGCCACGGACTGCGCGAACTCTGCCAAAGCGCTCTCAGCGAAGACGCCAGAGATGCAGTCAACCGCCTGCTGCACGCCACCCGCCGCGGATGGGTCAGGATTTCCGATTAGTCCCCTCACACAAGAAGTTGAGATGAGTATTTCTACTTTCTCTCCTGTCAAGCTTTGCCAAGAATAAGATTTTCGTGAGTAGGTCGCTCCATTAACCCTCTCCAAAAAAAATTGTACTGCGATCGAAAAGCTCGACCCGGTTTCTTGAAGAAGCCGGGATTTTTGATTTGAAGCAGTCAGTCGATTTTAGATTTTAGATTTTAGATTTTAGATTTTAGATTGACTTCACAGATGAATGTGAGAGCTTGAACTAGAGCTTAAAATTTGGGGCGGATGCCCGATCCTGTCGAAAACTTGTATCTGTTTTTGGGCGGCCATTAAGTATATCCACGGAACAAAGACCATACTAAGAAACTAGGTAAATGTAGGTAAAAGCAGGCTTCTTAACACGCTAAAAGTTTTACCTTGAATTAAGCCAAGCGATTTAGCTAGCAGTCATTAGTAATATATTAATAGATAAATATTAAAAAATTTGTCACAGCCTCTTGACAAAAAGTAGAGATTTCGGAGTTGCCAGAAGCGAGGAATCGGGACGGGGTTTGTGTTTCAAGTAGCAGGGCGATCGAGGAAATATCCGATCCCCAAGTTCGGCTGACACAAATCACTCATCAAGAGCCAATCGATCACATTTACTCCCGTAGTTGAATCACATAAATTTTGGAAAAATCAGTCAATACTGTCAAAAGTGAGTTCAAAAACAAAACAGATGATGAAAACCCAAACGCTTTTACCTCAATTTACTATTGCAGAGCTAGTCTTTCAGGTATATCACTCCGGTCTGCTGACTCCCACTCACCGACAACAGCTCAAGACAGCCCTATTAAATGACTGTCTTACCGAAGAAGATCAAACAGCCATCAACCGCTTGCTCCACGCCGTTCGCCGGGGCTGGCTGAAGGTTGTAGATTAAATTATCGCCAATTTTTTTTGCCACTCTATTTAAATGAACTGTCAGTCAATTTTGGATTTTAGACTTCCGCAAGCGCTCAGTCGAACCGTGGAGTCCCGCTCACTCGAACAATTTGAGACTTTAGACTTACTCCACAGATGAATCTGGGAGCTTGAACAAGACTCTAAAATTTTTGCCTCTCCACAACACGAGTCCGGGGCTTCTCTCGATTTTTGGGCGCATGAGATTAACGCAGAATTAAATCCCCTTAAAAAAATCAGGCATTAGCCTAAATGTAGGGTGCACCACAGGCACCCTGCGGTTTTAACTTCTATTTTCTCAGCTTATTTACTCAGAGATTGTGCCGTCAGGCATCATGGCCTCTCTGAGATTCGCTTCATTCAAATTTGTCCCGCGCAAAGAAGCTTGATGCAGGTTTGCTCCCCGGAGATTTGCTCCCTTAAGGGAAACTCCGCTCAAATCTGCTTGATGGAGATTTGCACAGCTCAAGTTAGCTCCGCTCAAATCGGCTCCCTTCAAATCAGCTTTTTCCAGATTTGCTTCCGTCAAATTTGCCCAACTCAGATTTGCTTGAGTTAGGTTAGCACGGCTGAGGTCAGCTTGTGTTAAGTTTGCATCGGTTAAATTTGCTTTACTGAGGTTGATTTCGCAAAGCTTTACTTCTGTCAAGTTTGCACCTTGCAAGTTAGCGTTAACTGCATAAACTTGAATCAAAATTGCTCCCTGAAGGTTTGCATCTCTCATGTCTGCACCCCTGAGACTCGCCCCCGTTAAATCAGCCCCGCTGAAGACGACACTCCGCAAGATGGCTCCGCTCAAGTTCGCTCCTACCGCCTCGCATTCGCCAAAATTAGCGGACATGAGGTTGGCTTGGGAGAGGTTGGCTTGGCTGATATCTGCTTGATACAGATTAGCTCTGTAGAGGGTGAGACCGATCGAATTTGCACCTTTTAAATTAGCGTGACTCAGGTCAATATCGCGCAAATTTGTCCTTGACATAAGGGCACCGCTCAGGTCTACTTTGTGAAAAACCCGTTCTCCGGCTGCATACCGTCTGAGAAGTTCATCTGCATCCATGTCATTTTCCCCAAAATAATTAATAATACCTTTGATATTTCAATAATATTAGGAATGAGTGACCTTTACGTTTCTTGGCCTGAGTACCATCGGAAAATTGAGGATTTGGCTGTAAAAATTGAGGAATCTCAGTGGAAATTCGATCGCATTGTCTGTCTGGCGAGGGGAGGGCTGCGCGTCGGCGATACTCTGTCGCGGATTTTCGACAAGCCGCTGGCGATTTTAGCTGCCTCGTCCTATGGTGGGGCCGAGGGAAATGTCCGGGGTTCGATCGAGTTTGCCCGCGATTTGACAATGGTGGGCGATAATTTGGGCAGCCAGATTCTGCTAGTTGACGATTTGGTGGACTCGGGAATTAGTTTAGAGCAAGGTATCGCTTGGCTCAATAGTCGCTACGGCGAGGATATTCAGGAAATTCGGACTGCTGTACTCTGGTACAAGGCTTGTTCTGTTGCAAAGCCGGATTATTATGTAGATTATTTGGCTGACAATCCTTGGATTCACCAACCTTTTGAAATGTACGAAAAAATGAGTGCGGCTGATTTGGCAGCGAAAGTTGGGAGTTAGTCTATAAAAGACTAAAGTCTGGTCAATTTTTTATAGGGTTTGCCGATATTTTGCACTTTTTGGAATAGTCCGCCAGGGGTTAAAAACCCCTGTCTCATAGCTAAAGTCCTCTCAAAAAGGACTGGATATTTATCAAGGTTGGGCAGTCGGTTTCAACTGAGATATTGTAGCATTGTCAGCAACAGGCAAGATGCCTGTTCCACCAAACTCAATTTTATTGTGGAACGGGCATCTTGCCCGTTCTAAACAGGTAATTGACAATGGTGCAATATCTCAGTTACAACCAAATTTAGCTATGAGACGGGGAATTAATTCCCCGGCAGGCTTGTGGGTAAGTGCAAGTCTGCTGATACAATTAGCGAACCGAAAGAATGCGATCGCCCAATTCCATACTCTCTGCCAAAACTTCCTGCCTCGCCCACCGATCCGCCGCCAAAATATCATCTAAAGCCGGACTTTTACAGTTATCAGCTTGATGTTTGTCGCACGCCTTCTCAATCAACTTCGGAATATCCAAAAACTGAATTTTTTCCTCCAAAAATAGCGCTACAGCCTGTTCGTTTGCCGCATTCAGCACCGCCGGCATCGAACCGCCCGCACGTCCCGCCGCATAAGCCAACTGCATACAAGGATACTTTTCGTGGTCTGGTTCTCGGAAAGTTAAATCCCCAGCTTTTACCAAATCCAGCCGTTCCCAATCTGTATGAATTCGCTCCGGCCAAGACAAAGCGTAAAGCAGCGGCAATCGCATATCCGGCCATCCCAATTGCGCCAAAACCGAGGTATCTTGCAGCTCAATTAACGAGTGAATTATGCTCTGAGGATGGATGACAATATCAATGTCGTCATAATCCATTCCGAACAAGTAATGAGCCTCAATTACTTCTAATCCTTTATTCATCAAAGTAGCAGAATCGATCGTGATTTTCTGCCCCATCGACCAATTCGGATGTTTCAAAGCATCGGCTACTGTTACTGCGGCTAATTTGTCGATCGGCAAATCTCGAAAAGAACCCCCCGAAGCCGTGAGAATAATTCGCCGCAACCCGCCAACCATAACACCTTGGAGACACTGAAAAATTGCTGAATGTTCCGAGTCAGCAGGCAATATTTTAACGCCGTATTTTTCGATTAAGGGGTTGACAACGGGGCCCCCTGCGATTAATGTTTCTTTATTGGCTAAGGCGATATCTTTGCCTGCTTTGATAGCCGCAATTGTTGGCAGCAAACCGGCACAGCCAACTATGCCGGTGACGACGGCTTGAGCGTCGCCATATTTGGCAACTTCGACAACGCCTGACTCGCCAGCAAGTAAAATAGGTTGAGGGTCGATATCTGCGATCGCCTCCTTCAATTCCTGTAATTGATCTTCGTCGCAAATTGCGACAATTTCCGGTCGAAACTGGCGAATTTGCTGGGCCAGCAACGTTACATTTCGTCCGGCAGTTAACCCGACAATCCGAAATTGATCGGGGTATTGAGCTACAATATCCAGAGTTTGAGTGCCGATGGAGCCTGTGGAGCCGAGAAGAGTTATTGCTTTCACAATTTTTTAATGTTTTGTGGATTATTCTAATATTACGATTGCGGGAACTAAAATTAGCGGTTAACTATTGCGCGGCAAGCACATTCGATGGCATTATATTTTGACCGATCAGCTAGTGCCAGATTTCATGGAGAATAGGGAAAATTTTGTTGATGACCGTGAGGACATCAGTGTCTCGAACTCGGAAAATATAGAGAAAAGTCGATCGCCGATACCGTCGAGTTTGGTTTGGGCGATCGCTACTGCTGCGACAATTTTCTTTTTGTGTAGCACTTTACGCCACGCTTTATTCCAATCAACTGCTTTCGATTTGGGAATTTTTGACCAAGCAATTTACTTGATCAGCCAAAACCAAACGCCTTTTTCTTCTTTCATGGGGATTCATATTTTGGGCGATCACGCAGCGGTAATCTATTATCCGCTAGCTTGGCTGTACAAAATTTCCCCGGATGTGCATTGGCTGCTGTTGGTACAAGCAGTTGCATTATCCCTGGGGGCTTGGCCTACCTGGAGTTTAGCGCGTTTAGCAGGTTTGAATCAAGAACAATCCCGTGCGATCGCATTGATTTATTTGCTCTATCCGGTGGTATTTAACATCAATTTATTTGATTTTCATCCGGAAGTAATCGCTTTACCCGCACTTTTGGCAGCAGTTTTGGCGGCGCGTTTAAATAAAATTGTGTGGTTTTGTACCGCTATTGTGTTAGTTCTCAGTTGCAAGGCGGTTTTGTCCCTAACCGTTGTTGCTATGGGTTTGTGGCTGTTTTTTTGTGAAAAAAAGCAACGTTACGGGGCGATCGCACTTTTGCTCGGTGCAGCTTGGTTTTTGATAGCTTCCCAGAAAATCATCCCCTTCTTTAGCGGCAGCGAAGTCGCTGGAGTCGGGCGCTACAGCTATTTAGGAAAATCCGTACTAGAAATCATCATCAATCTCATATTAAAACCACAGTTAGTATTAGGAAAAATCCTTTCCTTCGATACATTCAAATATTTATTTCTCCTCACCTTACCTGTGATTTGGCTGCTATTACCATTTTCTGGCCAACTACGCCTAAAATATTTAACAGCGCTAATTCCTGCCATCCCTACCCTGCTGATTAATATCCTCTCTGACTTGTCATTTCAACGCAGCTTAGCCTATCAGTATTCAGTACCTGTAATTCCCTTTTTATTTTTAGCAGTAATCGCGAAGGAAGAAACAAGGAACAGGGAAGAAATAAAAGGCAACAAGGAAGAGGATAAAGCAAATAAGCAACATTTTTTAACATGGGTCAATCTGCCACAATTTAAAAACTTCCGAATTTCTCAACTTTGGCAGGGAATTCAATTGCCGAGAATCATGATAATTTGGTCATTACTAATTTTCCTATGTGTGGGCGAATATAAAGATTTTTATCTGTACATAAATAGACTAGATACCTGGCAAGCTACACGCGAAGCAGTCGCACAAGTTCAACCGCAAAGCAGTATTTTAACCGATAATAGACTTGCCCCTCACTTTGCCCACCGCCCAATAGTAAAATTGCTGTCACAAATTTCGCCCCAAACAAATTTAGCTGAATTTCAATACATATTATTAAACCTGCGCCATCCCTGGCCTGATACTGAAAAACTTGGTGCTACCTTAGCAAATAAACTTAAAAATTCTCCCGATTTTAAATTAACTTATCAAAAAAACGAAGTTCTGCTATTTAAACGAAGCGCTGATTAAACCAATAAAATGCTAACTTTAAAATCCCTAAAAAATCATCCAGTATTTTTAATGATTGTCGTGACAACGATAGTCTTATTTGCCGCCAGCAGCGCGCGGCACGCTTTGTTTCAGTCAACTGCATTCGACTTAGCAATTTTTGACCAAGCAATTTATTTAATCTCCCAAAATCAAACGCCATTTTCCTCTTTAATGGCAATCAATATTTGGGGAGATCACGCCGCTTTTATTTTCTATCCACTAGCTTTACTTTACAAAATATATCCCGATGTTCACTGGCTTTTTTTAGTGCAAGCTGTTTCCCTAGCTTTAGGCGCTTGGCCGAGTTGGAGTTTGGCACGTCAAGCCGGATTAAACGAACAAAAAGCAATTGCAATTTCAGCCGTATATCTGCTTTATCCCGCAGTATTTAATGTCAATCTCTTCGACTTCCACCCAGAAGTCATTGCTTTACCAGCACTGCTAGCAGCAATCTTAGCCGCGAGGCTGAATAAAACCTTGTGGTTTTGTGCTGCTATTGTATTAGTCTTGAGCTGCAAAGCCGTGCTATCTTTAACTGTGGCTGCGATGGGTTTGTGGCTGTTGTATTTTGACAAAAAACGCAATTGTGGGCTCATAGCTCTCTTTCTAGGCGCGGGTTGGTTCCTGGTAGTTACTCAGGCCGTTATACCGTATTTTAATCAGGGAAGAGAACACGCGGGGATCGGGCGATATCAATATTTGGGAAACTCTGTTTTTGAAATTGCTATTAATTTAATAGTAAAGCCCAATCTAGTTTTAGGGCGTTTGTTTTCTCTAGAGACTTTTGGATATTTAGCATTATTGCTATTACCAGTAATTTGGTGGCTGTCCCCGCGTCATCTGTCATCTTTAATTAGTGCTGTGCCGATGTTGGCGATGAATATTCTTTCCGATATCCCCGCTCAACGGGATTTAATTCATCAATATTCTGTGCCGATATTGCCGTTTTTGTTGGTTGCCGTAATTTCCAGTTTAGCAGCTAGCAATCAGCAAAAGGGAAAGACAATATTTGATAGATTGTCAATTCCTAATTATCCATTGCCTAGAGTCATTGTAATTTGGTCGTTGATTGCTTTCTTAGCTTTAGCGAAATACGGCTATTTTTGGACTATTTATTTAAATGGGTTCGACACTTTGCCCGCTACCAGAGAAGCAATTTCTCTTGTTGAAACCAAAGGCAGTGTTTTAACAAGTGCTCAGATTGCTCCGCACTTAGCGCACCGCCCTGTAGTAAAATTAACTCTGGCTGACGCACCGCCGGCAAATCTCGCAGAATTTGATTATGTATTGCTGAATTTGCGCTATCCTGGCTGGATGAGCGATCGAGCTTTTGTGGAAAACCTCATAACTAAACTAAAAAATAACCCTCATTTTCAACTCAAATATAAGCGAGACGACATATACCTATTTACTAAGAGTGATTAGTCAGCAGTCATCACTCATCAGTCAACAGTCAACAGTCAACAGTCAACAGTCAACAGTCAACAGTCAACAGTCAACAGTCAACAGTCAACAGTCAA